>CAYSOQ010000054.1:0-7450 GCA_964432685.1 uncultured bacterium | reverse complement strand
ACTAGGAATTAGGAACTACTTTGAGGAGGGTTCGATGAAAGGTGTAAATAAGGTGGTTCTTGCCTATTCCGGCGGGCTGGACACATCGGTGATACTCAGATGGTTGAAGGAAACCTATGAGTGTGAAGTGATAGCGTTTGTGGCGGACCTGGGGCAGGGAGAAGAACTCGAGGGTGTTAAGGAAAAGGCCCTCCAGACAGGTGCTTCAAAGGTATATGTGGAAGATGTAAGGGAAGAGTTTGTAAGGGATTTTGTTTTCCCTGCACTCAAGGGGAACGGGATCTATGAAACGTACTATCTTCTGGGCACATCCCTTGCGAGGCCCCTCATCGCGAAGAAACAGATCGAGATAGCCAGGAAGGAAAATGCCGACTCTGTTTCCCACGGCGCTACGGGAAAGGGGAACGACCAGGTTCGCTTTGAACTGGCCTATTACGCCCTTGAGCCTGGGATCAGGGTAATTGCACCCTGGCGCGAATGGGATCTCGCTTCCCGGACCGACCTGATCGGGTACGCTCAGCGGTTCTCCATCCCGGTTAGCGTAACGAAGGAGAAACCCTATTCATCCGACCGGAACCTCCTGCATATCAGTTTCGAGGGAGGAATACTCGAAGACCCGGACATGGAACCTCCCGAGGATATGTTTGTCCTCACTGTATCTCCGGAGAAGGCCCCGGACACTGCCGAATACGTGGATGTGGAATTTGAGAAAGGGGTGCCCTTCGCAGTTAACGGGAAGACCCTGGCGCCTCATGATCTCCTTGCGGTGCTGAATGATCTGGGGGGACGGAACGGGATCGGGAGGGTCGACTTAGTGGAGAACCGGTATGTGGGTATGAAATCGAGAGGTGTTTACGAAACTCCGGGTGGCACAATCCTTCACTATGCTCACCGTCATCTCGAGACGATTACCCTTGACCGGGAGGTGATGCACCTGCGAGATTCTCTAATTCCCAGGTTTGCCGAGCTAATATATTATGGGTACTGGTACTCTCCCGAGATGGATTCAATGGCTGCATTCATTGAGGAGACCCAGAAGAGCGTGACAGGCCGCGTGAGGCTCAAGCTCTACAAGGGGAATGTGATAGTCGCGGGGAGAAGGTCCCCCTCTTCCCTCTACAGGCCTGATTATGCGACCTTTGAAAAGGAAGAGGTATACAACCAGAAGGACGCTGAAGGGTTCATAAAGATTAATTCCTTGAGGTTGAAGATTAGAAATTCATAGGGAAGGTGGCTATGACAAAGAAGTTGTGGGGAGGGAGATTTTCAGGGAAAAGCGATGATTTCCTGGAAGAATTCACATCTTCCATCGATTTCGACAGGAGGCTTTTCAGGGAGGATATCGAGGGGAGCATTGCCCACGTTCGGATGCTTTCCAGGCAGGGGATCCTCTCTGCGAAGGAGAGGAACAGGATCGTGTCGGCCCTCAAGAAGATTCTCAAAGAGATCGAGGGAGGGGAATTCCCCTTTGACAGTACCCAGGAAGACATCCACATGAACATAGAGATCCGCCTCCACGAAATGGTTGGGGAAGTGGCCGGGAAACTCCATACTGGCAGATCCAGGAACGATCAGGTTGCAACGGATTTCCGCCTTTTTGTGGCCAGGGCTTCTGTAGATATTGTGAATTTCGTGGGGGAACTCCAGTACAGCCTCGCGGTTAAAGGGTACGAATACAGAAAGGTGATCATGCCTGAATATACCCACCTCCAGAGGGCGCAACCCGTCCTCTTTCCCCATCACCTTCTTGCGTACTGGGAGATGCTTGAAAGAGACAGAGAGCGCTTCACCCAGTCCATTGATCGTACCCTGGTCCTCCCTCTGGGGTCTGCAGCGTGCACCGGGACCTCCTTCGATCTGGACAGGGATTTCGTCAGAGAGGAACTGGGATTCACGAGACTTTCAAGGAACAGCGTAGATGCTGTATCTGACAGGGATTTTGCCCTGGAGTTTCTCTTCAATTGTTCGGCCCTCATGATGCACCTCTCCAGGCTCTGCGAGGAGATCACCCTCTGGATGACCACAGAATTCGGTTTCGTGGAGCTTCCCGACAGCCTCTGTACAGGTTCATCGATTATGCCCCAGAAGAAGAATCCGGACATGGCGGAACTCGTCAGGGGAAAGACGGGGAGGGTATATGGGAGCCTCATGGCTCTTCTTACTGTCATGAAAGGCCTCCCCCTCTCCTACAACAGGGACATGCAGGAAGATAAAGAGCCGATCTTCGATGGGTTTGATACGGCTCTTTCTTCAGTCAAGGCTGCAAACCTTCTGGTCTCTGCCCTCAAACTGAAGGAGGGAAAAATCCTCGATTCGCTAAAAGGGGGATTCATTACTGCCACCGACCTGGCCGAGTATCTTGTGAAGAAGGGCCTGGCCTTCAGGGCTGCCCATGAGATTACTGGAAAGATCGTCAGCTACGCGCTCAAGAAGGGAGTGGAACTGGAAGAATTGACTCTCGAGGAGTTCCGTGTACATTCGGATTCCATCGGGAAAGATGTGTACAGGTCCATTTCCCCGGAACAATCCGTAAAGGGGAAGACTCTCACAGGTGGGACATCCCCGGCAAGAGTTTCTGCCAGGTTAAGATCCGCAATGAGGAAGAAGCCTTGAGAGGGGTTAGAATCCTTGTGATGATACTTTTTTGCCTGGTACTCGTCAGCGGGTGCGGGAGGAAGGGTGACCCTAAGCCCCTCTGGCCTGAATCGGGGTCTTTCATCTCCAATGCAACAGGAGGTATCTGATGGATTATTTCAGGTACGTTAGGAACAGGTTGTTCTGCGAGGATGTGCCCGTGGAAGAGATTGCCCGCGAGACGGGGACCCCCGTGTATATCTACAGTGCAGCCACCATGAAACGGCACTTCGAAGTCTTTGATAGCGCCTTCGACGATATTCCTCATTTCGTTTGTTACTCAGTTAAGGCGAATTCAAACATATCGATAATAAAACTTTTCGGGTCCCTGGGGGGAGGGGTGGATATCGTTTCAGGAGGGGAACTCTACCGGAGCCTCAAAGCCGGCATCCCCCCGGACAGGATCGTCTATTCAGGTGTTGGAAAGAAGGCCTGGGAGATAGAGATGGCCCTCGATGCGGGGATCCTCCTGTTCAACGTGGAATCGTGGGAAGAACTCGAGGCGATCAACGGGATCGCACGCCGGAAAAAGGTCAAGGCCCCCGTATCGATCAGGGTCAACCCCGACGTGGACCCTAAAACACACCCCTATATCTCAACGGGTATGAGAGACAACAAGTTCGGGATCGATATCCGGGAGTCCCTTAAGCTCTACAGGAAAGCGAGGGGCCTCGATAACCTCGAAGTCCGGGGTGTGGACTGTCATATCGGATCCCAGCTAACCAGGGTTCAGCCCTTTGTGGATGCGCTGACGATTATGGTTGATTTTGTAAAGAAATTGCGGAGACAGGGAATAAATGTGGAATTTATCGATTTCGGGGGAGGATTGGGGATCACTTACAGGGATGAGGCTCCCCCACATCCCATAGAATATGCTTCTGCGGTTGCATCTATCGCCAGGGGGCTGGACATAACCCTAATCCTCGAACCGGGGAGGGTACTCACGGGTAACAGCGGGGTACTTGTTACGGAGCTTCTCTACAGGAAAGAGACACGAGAGAAAACGTTTTACATAGTGGACGCAGCGATGAACGACCTCTTCCGCCCATCCCTTTACGGTTCATATCACGAGATAATTCCCCTGAAGAAAGGACGTGGGAAATTAAGGGAAGTGGATGTAGTGGGACCCATCTGCGAATCGGGAGATTTTCTCGCAAGGGATCGGGAGATGCCGCTCCTCCGTAGGGGGGAGTTAATGGCTGTCATGTCGTCAGGGGCATATGGTTTTTCCATGGCGTCCAATTATAACTCACGGCCCAGGATTCCCGAGGTCCTCGTAGATGGCGATTCCTTCCACCTGATCCGTGAAAGGGAATCCCTCAAAGATCTTGTGAGGGGAGAAAGGATCCCCCCCTTCCTCAGAAAGAAATGGTGAAATATTCCTTATTCATCCATGGGGTTACTGTTAAAATGGGATGGCGTATACGGGATCTGAGAAAATGAAAATACCATTTGTGAAAATGAACGGAACGGGGAACGACTTTCTCCTCATCGACAACAGGCGAGGAACCATGAACGGTCTTGACAGGCCTAAGTTCGTCCGTAAAGTATGCAGGAGGAGGGAGTCCATTGGGGCTGATGGGGTCATCATTCTCGAAATTTCCTCCAGGGCCGATTTTTCCTGGGATTTCTACAATGCCGATGGGAGCGTGGCGGAAATGTGCGGAAACGGGGCCAGGTGCGCTGCCCGTTTCGCTCACAGGAAGAGAATTGCAGGGAAAGAGATGCGCTTTGAGACACTCTCGGGGATTGTGGGGGCTAAAGTCGATGGTCCCTCTGTAAGGGTAAACCTTACTGATTCAGCCGGTTTTGTGAAGAAGGCTTCCCTCGTCGACAGGGGAGAACGCTTCAGCCTCAGTTTCGTCAACACGGGAGTCCCGCATGCGGTGATGGTCGTGGAAGACCTGGATGGGGTTCAGGTGGAAGAGGTAGGAAGGAGAATTCGAAACCACAGGCGTTTCAAACCTGAGGGCACGAATGTGGACTTCATCAAGGTGGAAGGGGATACTCTCTCGATTCGTACTTACGAAAGGGGAGTGGAAGGGGAAACCCTCGCCTGCGGTACCGGGGCCGTTGCTTCCGCTATCGTGGGAGTTCACCTGGGACTGGTCCGGCCTCCCGTGGTGGTGGGCGTGAGGTCGAGGGATTACCTCACCGTATATTTTGAGCCTGTACCCGCGGGAGCCCGTAAAATTATCCTGGAAGGGGGGACGTCCTTCGTCTGCGAGGGGTTCATCCGGGAAGAAGCCGTCAATTAATCAGGGGGAGGGAGATATGTTTAGTGGAGCGATAGTCGCTACGGTAACTCCGTTTAAAAAGGGCAGGGTTAACTATCCTGCTCTCAGGAAGCTTATTCGCCGCCAGATCGCCGCCGGGACGGATGGAATCGTTCCGTGCGGTACCACTGGAGAGTCGGCAACACTTTCTTACGAAGAGCACAAACGTGTGGTTGAGGAGGCTGTGGGGGTCGCCGGGGGGCGTGTCCCTGTGATTGCCGGCACAGGGTCTAACAATACGAAAGAAGCGATTATGCTCACGAAACATGCGGCAAAGGTAGGTGCCGACGGGGCTCTGGTAATTACCCCTTATTACAACAAGCCAACACAGGAAGGCATGTACCAGCACTTCAGGGTCATCGCGGAAAGTGTGAACATTCCTCTCGTTGTGTACAACGTGCCATCGAGAACGGGAGTGAACATCCTCCCTGAAACGGTAATCAAGCTCTCCAGGCTGAAGAATATCGTGGGGATAAAAGAAGCGTCAGGTAACCTTACCCAGACCTGTGAGATTATCCGGGGGACATCCCCCGGGTTTTCAGTTCTTTCAGGAGACGACTTCCTCTTTTTCCCCATGCTGTGTGTGGGTGCGAAGGGTGTCATATCGGTTACTTCGAACGTTGTCCCCGACAGGATGGCGAGGATCTATGACTCCTTCTCGGGCGGTGATCTCGAGGAAGCGAGGAAAACACATTATTCGCTAATGCCCCTTTACCGGGCTCTCTTCATAGAGACCAATCCTATCCCGGCGAAGACATCCCTCGGAATGATGGGGGTGATAGATCCGGAACTTAGGCTTCCCCTGACACCCATGTCGGCCCCGGGAAAGAAAGAACTGAGGAAAGTATTGAAGGATTCCCAAATCCTATAGGGGGGGACGGAAGATGATAAGAGTGGCATTGGCGGGTGCAGCCGGAAGAATGGGAAGGGTAATCGGTGGGATCATCCTCAAGGATATGAAGGACTTGGAAATATCCGGGGCCCTCGAAGTTACGGGATCCCCATTTCTCGGTAGCGATGTGGGAACCCTCTTAATAGGGGAAATAAATGGGGTCAGTGTGTCGGACGATCCTGGTCGGTTTCTATCCGGTGCTTCAGTGATGATTGATTTTACCAGCTCTGAGGGAAGCCTGGAACACATTGCCCTTGCATCGGAGTTAGGGGTTCCATCCGTGGTGGGGAGTACTGGCTATACTGAGGAACAGGAGAAAATGGTGGAGGGATTCGCAAAAAGGATCCCCCTTGTCCTTGCACCCAACATGAGCATCGGTGTGAACCTTCTCTTCCGCCTGGTGAAGGATGTCACCGAAATACTCGGTTCCGAATATGACGTGGAAATATCAGAAATACACCATCGCTTCAAGAAAGATGCACCTTCGGGGACAGCCGTCCGCCTCGGCCAAATCATCGCCGAAGAAAAGGGTTCTTCACTGAAGGAGATGGGAGTTTTCGGTAGAGAGGGAGTTACGGGGGAAAGAGGGGAAGGCGAAATCGGGATCATGTCCATGAGGGCGGGAGATGTAGTGGGAGAACACACGGTGACTTTCGGGGGTATCGGAGAGCGGATCGAACTGACCCACCGGGCCCATACGAGGGAAACCTTTGGCCGGGGCGCAATACGGGCTGCCAGGTGGGTCCTCGGGAGGCAACCCGGCCTATACAACATGCAGGATGTCCTAGGCATCTGAGGTAAAAATGATATGAAAATTCTTCGATTTGAAAAATTCGGGAACGTGAAATACGGGATATTCAATCCCGCTACGGAAGAATTGAGGGAGTTGGCAGGCCCCCCTTATGGGAATATCAATGTTACAGATTCGGTCCACAAGATAGATGAAGTAACGATCCTCCCTCCTACCGATGCCCAGAAGATAGTTGCCCTTGCCCTGAATTACAGGGACCACGCGAAGGAGATAGGCAAGAAGATACCCGATGAGCCTCTAATCTTTCTGAAGCCCCCCTCCACGCTCATAGGCCACGGAAGCGATATCGTAATCCCGAAGATGGCGGGAAGAGTCGATTACGAGGGAGAACTCGCAGTCGTCATCGGAAAGAAAGCGAAGGGTGTGTCTGCGGAAGAGGCGAGGAAATATGTCCTGGGGTATACCTGCTTGAACGATGTGACGGCCAGGGACCTTCAAACGAAAGACGGCCTCTTCGCGAGGGCGAAAGGGTTCGATTCCTTTGCCCCTGCGGGGCCATTCATAGAGACGGACATTGAGCCGGATGACCTCTCCATCAAGGTCCATGTGAACGGGAATCTGAAGCAGGATGGTTCGACGAGAAAGATGATATTCGATGTGTACACCCTCATCGAGTTTATCAGCGGGATCATGACGCTCTACCCGGGAGATATTATTACCACTGGGACCCCGCCGGGTGTAGGTCCACTGAAACCAGGCGACATTGTCGAGGTTGAGATCGAGGGTATAGGGACGCTTGCGAACAAAGTTGTCCATTTTCTGGAAACCGTTGAATCTTGAAATCATTGGAGGTGGCTAATTGTTTACATTATCGGAAAGGGTGAGGACTTTGCCACC
>CAYSOQ010000053.1:0-7463 GCA_964432685.1 uncultured bacterium | reverse complement strand
TTCTGTGGCACTTTCCTGGGGTCGCCCCCACTGGGTGTTACCCAGCACCCTGCCCTGTGGAGCTCGGACTTTCCTCTGGAGGTCAATCCTCCAGCGGCTGCCCGCCCTTCTCAGCCATTTCAAGGAACGTATCGATCGAAAGGTTCGCAAGGCGGTCGGCCTCGCCGTTCTGACTTCTGGGTATATGCTTTATGTTAACAGATACGAACTGGCTAAGTAAACTCTTCGCCATCCTGAAGAGAGGAGCGATATTTGTGGATTTGACCCTGTATTCTCCGTTTACCTGACGAACGAGAAGTTCTGAATCTGACCGTATTTCCAGGTGTTTGATCCCACGGGGCAGGCACGCCTTAAGACCTTCTACCAGAGCGGAATATTCAGCGAAATTATTGGTTTGAACCCCCAGGTAACTGCCTCCCTTATCCACATCCTGTCCCTTGTCATCGAGGATTAGAAACCCGCTCCCCGATTTCCCGGGATTCCCCCTGGAGGCACCGTCGATGAAGAGGTGGTATTTCATTATTCCAAGAACCTCAGGAGACTTCCTGATCCTCGCCATTTTCGAAAAAGATAATCCTGCTGCAGTTTGGGCACTCGTAGATCCTGTCATCCCTCTGGAGCAAATTGAAAAGTTGGGGAGGGAGGTTCATGTTACACCCGGTACAGATATAATTTCTAGCAGGAACCACAGCAAGTCCTTTCCGGCGGCTGAATACCATTTCGAACCGGCGGGTCTTATTCCTGTCCAGTTTCTGAACGATTTTTTCCTTCTCCTCCTCAAGCTTGTGAATACCCCTGTCAAACCCCTTCATTTGTTCTTGCACCTTGCTCATTTCCTTCTCATACTCTTCATTAAGTTCCTCATACTCCTTCTTTGTATCCTCGTAATTTCCAGACACCTCCTCGAATTTCACCATAAGTTCGAGAAGTTCGTCTTCCCTTTGCCTGTTCATCCTCTTATTCATATCAATTTCTTTAAGCATGGCGAAATATTCACGGTTCGTCGTTATTGTCATTAGCCTCGCTTTGGATTTTTCTACCTCTACCTTCTCCTCTTCGATTTTCTCTTCAAGGGCTTTCTTTCTATTTTTCAGTTCCAGATACTCTGCTGAAGTTTTCTCGTACACCATTCTGGTATCGAGCATCCTCATCTTAAGCCCTGCCAGTTGCTCCGGAATAGCATCCCTCTCATCCTCGAGAGCCTTGATTTTCACCATAGCCTCCTGAAGCACAATCATCGTTTCAATGTCCTTATGCAACTTTCACCTCCAATCAAGTATGTTGATTTTTCCTTATCTTTCTTCTTCTCATGGGGTGTCCATGACAAATACCTTCATACATTCTGTGGAGGAACCAAAAAGTTCCACGGTAATACTCTCTCCAAACTGTTCTTCAATAATCCGCTTGAACTCTCCCATGATAAGTTTCTCCGAATCATAATGCCCCATATCAACTGCATTCACACCTGAGAACTTGAGCGCATGGACCTGGTGATGTTTGAGATCACCCGTGATGAATACATCCAGGCCGGCCGAGATAGCATCTTCAACATAGCTTCCACCACTGCCTCCAAGAACTCCTGCTACACTGACCATATCCCCCAGCTCTCCCGAATAACGGATAATGGAGGGCTTCAGGGAATTCCCAATCGACTGGAGGAGTTCCTTGAGGGTAATTTCCCTTGATAGGGTTCCCTTCACGCCAAGCCACCCGAAAGGAGGGCCCCACTCGAGGGGATACACGTCGATTGCAGGTTCCTCATATGGGTGACTTTTCCTGATGGACAGGATCACCTTTTCGAGATTCCCCTCGCTCACCAGAAGTTCCAGTCGTTCTTCATGCACCGTGTTCAGGGTACCCACCTCCCCCAAATAGGGACTCGTTCCTGTTCCCGGTTTAAAGGTTCCAGTCCCCCCCACTCTGAAAGAACAATCCCTGTAATCCCCTATCTGGCCGCCCCCATCCTCAAAGGCCGATTTCATGACCGCCTCCAGGTGGTCCTCAGGAAGAAAAACGGTTACCTTGTACATTTTTTCCCTATCAACAACCTTTATCGGGGATATCCCTTCGATACCAATTGCCCTTGCGAGGAGGAATGATACGCCCCTGGGAGCAATATCGGCATTCGTATGTGCACTGATGAGAGAGAGGCCATTTCGAAGAATTTTTAGAAGAATAGCCCCTTCTGGAGATGATTCATTTATTTTCTTCAAAGGATCGATGAAGAGAGGATGGTGTGTCAGGAGGAGATCACATTTCATGGCGATCGCCTGGTCGACCACATCGGGAGTCACGTCAACCGATATAAGAATTTTTTCTGCTCTTTTCCCCTCTTCTCCTGCGAGGAGCCCCACATTGTCCCAGGGGGCAATCCTGTGGAAGGGGTAATGCGCATCTAAAACGCGTAAAATATCCTTGACTTCAGGAACTTTAGACACTTCCAATTATTTTTTCCCCGTAAAATAAAAAATGCACCCTTAGGGTGCATTCTAACTATCCTTGAGTTCACTATGTGTTTTTTAGTACTCATGAAAAATATGGTGGGCCCACCTGGCTTCGAACCAGGGACCTACCGGTTATGAGCCGGTGGCTCTACCAACTGAGCTATGGGCCCGGGAATACATCGTAACTATTGATTATCGATGTTTTGAAAAGCCAAGTCAATCCTTAATCCCCTCGATTTATATTACTCGATGAAAGTCTTCATGATTCGAGCCCTTGTTTTGTGCCTCAACTTACGTAACGCCTTGGCTTCTATCTGGCGGATCCTCTCTCTCGTCACATCGAAATCCTGACCCACTTCCTCCAGGGTATGGTCAGATTTTTCCCCTATCCCGAACCTCATGCGCAAAACCTTTTCCTCTCTTGGGGTTAGGGTCGCCAACACCTTCCTTATCTGGTCGGCCAGGTCAAGGTTGATCACCGAGTCTACCGGGAGGACAGTGTTTTTGTCCTCGATGAAATCACCGAGATGGCTGTCCTCTTCTTCACCTATAGGTGTTTCCAGCGAGATAGGCTCCTTCGCAATTTTTAGGACTTTCCTCACTTTATCAAGGGGAATATCCATCCTTTTGGCGATCTCTTCCGGGTTGGGCTCCCTTCCAAGCTCCTGTACGAGGTAACGGGATGTTCTAATCAGTTTGTTTATCGTCTCAATCATATGAACCGGGATCCTTATGGTCCTTGCCTGATCTGCAATTGCCCGGGTGATGGCCTGTCTGATCCACCAGGTTGCGTATGTGCTGAATTTGTATCCCCTCTTGTACTCGAACTTATCTACCGCCTTCATGAGGCCGATGTTCCCCTCCTGGATTAGATCCAGGAACTGGAGGCCCCTGTTTGTGTACTTCTTCGCAATGCTCACTACCAGGCGGAGGTTTGCTTCAATGAGGGCCTTTTTCGCTCGTTTGATCTTTCGCTCCCCCTCTTGAATATTCTTCAGGGTAGAGCGAAGACCCTCCATAGACAGCCCGCTCTCGTTCTCTATGAACCTGATTTCTTCTATGGCCTTTGATACGCCTTTCTGAAGTGTCAGGAGATCCTTTTTCTTGATCCTGAGACTCATGGCCGCTTTCCCGAGCTCCTTATCATTATTTCGGGTTTTCCTCATCACCTTAAGGAACTCCGTCCCTGTCATTCCAGTACGGGAGGCCAGGCCTTTTAGAATAGATTCATTCTTATCGATCTCATGTACATAGTCGTTGAGCCTCTCACATATTTCCACTATCTTCGCCTTTTGAAGGTGGATGGAATTGAGCATATCATCGGCCTGCCTGCTCGCAACTTGAAGCTTCCCACGGAGCATCCGCTCCCGCCTTCCATCGAGTTTATCCTTTCCGAGTTCGACCATATACTTCTCGGTAAGTTTCAGTTTTCTTTTCAACTGGGTGATGCCCTCCACGGTCTCCCTGTAAAGGATTTTTTCCTCATCCTCAGTCATATCATCGTCGGCATTTTCCAGGACATCTAGAATGCGAAGCTTGCCATTCCGGAGATTCGTGCCAATATCGAAAATCTCTTTCATGGCAATAGGACAGCTCTTAACCGCAGAAATGATATCCCATCCCCCTTCTTCAATTTTTTTCGCGAGTTTAATCTCCCCCTCTCTGTTCAAGAGTGGGATGGATCCCATCTCCTTGAGATATAGTCTCACCGGGTCGTTGCTCTTCACCCCACCCGGGGAACTCTCCACCTCTTCTTCCTGTTCTTCCGCCTTCTCCTCGGCAGATGACTTGGAAGACTGAATCTTCAGGTTCTGCACAGAATCTACGATCTCAATCTCGTTCTCCCCGAAAATATCCATAATATCCTCGATCTGGTCGGGGTTTACCATGTCCCTTGGTATCGCATCGTTGAGTTCATCAACAAGGATGTATCCCTGCTCCTTTCCTTTAACGATCAACCCGTCAATCGATTTTCCACGTCCTCGTCTCGACATACCATTCACCTCTTTATATTGTCTTAACTAATCTCTCGATCTCTCTTTTCAACTCTTCCTGCCTTCTCAAGAGTCCATCTCTCTTTGACTCATCCTTTGTCTCCCTGAATTCAGTCCGGACTTCATCAAGCTCTCTTTCCTTGCTTAGGCGGAGAAGTAATCCCAGGATCGCTCCCAGATTATCCTCTCTATCTTCAGGGAATGAGCGCTCGTACGAAACGATTGCTTCCGATACTCTGCTTTTCGAAGAGTCATCCCCTATATACATAGACGAGGAGACTTCCTCCGCAGTTTCAGAGACCCTCTCGGAAATATCCCTTCCGATTTCCCTCAACAAGGGATCCGAGAGGGATGAAATCGTATCCATCACATCCTTATCGAGGGCAAATTGAGGGTGCCTGCAAAGATACCCAATCAGGATGGATTCAGGTTTAAGGGTTACCTTTCCGCCACTTTTCCTCCCCCCCGGTATGGATCTCTTCACCTCCAATTCTCTGGAGAAGCTCCTCTTCACCTCCTCGAATGAGAGGTCAAGTTTCGTAGCCACCTTTCGGACATAAATATCCATTTCCAAAGGGTCTTTCACGTGCTGGAGATACTTGCGCAAAACATCGATATACTCGAGCTTATGGGCGGGTTTCGTAAGATCAAACCTCCTGCTTGCCCCCTCGATAATGTAGTCAATCAGCAGCAGGGCATTGTCGATTTCCCCCCTTACCAGTTCCTCCCCCTCTTTCCTCACCCAATCATCCGGGTCCAGGCCGGAAGGTGGAAATAGTACGAGGGGGGAACACCCTACACTGTAAGCACTCTCTACGGACCGTACAGCCGCTTTCTTCCCCGCAGGATCTCCATCGAAGAGGAGAACGATTTTCTGTGTCATTCTCTTCAACAGTGAGAAATGGGCCCCGGTAATCGCCGTTCCGCAAGTCGCCACCACATTTCTGATCCCAGCCTGCCAGAGTGCGATCCAATCCATATATCCTTCCACCACAACTACTTTGCCTTGTTCCCTAATGTGCCTTCTCGATCTGTCAAGGCCATAGAGGAGTCTCTTTTTCTGATAAATCTTCGACTCCGAGCTGTTCATGTATTTTGCCCCACCCCCCTCGAGGGCTCTCCCCGCAAACCCTGCAACCTTGCCAGAAAGGTTTCTCACGGGAAACAGGATTCTTCCTGCAAATCGATCAACCAGGTCTCCCCGCCTCCCCTTGAAGAGAAGGCCGCATGCAACTGCTCCATCCATATCAAATCCGGCTATTTTCATTGCTTTCCCGAGGCCCCTCGCATTCCTCCCTCCGAACCCGAGGCCCAATTCCCTGATCGTTTCTTCATCCAATCCCCGTCTGAGGAGGTAATCCAGGGCGGGGTTTTTGCCTTCGAGGAGCTTCTTATGATAGTAATCTGCTGCGAATTCGCTCATCTTGAACATCCCCTCGATCAACGAGGAGTCTCCACCACCTCCTTCGTAGGCAACTTCGACCCCATATCTCTCACACAGTTCCTCAACTGCTTCCCTGTAATCCATGTTCTTGAATTTCATCATGAAAGTAATGGAATCTCCTCCCTCGCCGCACCCGAAACAGTGATATACCCCTTTTTCCCTGCTCACAAAGAAAGAGGGTGTCTTCTCGGAATGAAAAGGGCAGAGTCCCTTCCAACTCGACCCTGCCTTCCTCAGCTGGACGAATTCGGAGACAACATCTCCAATATCAGTCCTGAACCTGAGTTCTTCCAAAGTTCCTCTGGAAATCCTCCCGTTCATGCCCTCCGGTCTGTTCGATGAGTCCCTCTGGATGATAACAACAGAAAATCAAGCAACAATAAATGCTCCCTAACTACCTGAGAGAATATTTTTCACAACTTCGCTCACTTCCTTCCCTTCAGCCCTCCCCATCAAGCGGGGCATCACTGTCTTCATTACCTTTCCCATATCCTTCATACCCGAAGCCCCCATGTCGGACACCACAGATTCTACAAGGGTTTTGAGTTCGCTCGTATCAATTTTAGGAGGGAGATACTCTTCCAGGACGGTAATTTCCTCTCTCTCCTTACTCGCCAGGTCTTCCCTGCCCCCCTTTTCGTACATTCCCACCGCTTCATTCCGCTGCTTGATCATCGTGGATATGATTTTCAACACTTCTGTATCGTCCACCTCACCCCTTAACTCGATCTCTCTGTTCTTGATCGCTGCAAGGAGCATCCGTAAAGTGGAAAGCGCCACTAAATCCCTGGATTTGGTAGCGCTTAGCATTGAATTTCGTATTTCTTCCTTAAGGGCCATCTGCTCCTTCAGCGCATCTTCCTCATTTTCTTCAAAGCCCTTTTTCTGGCAGCTATCATCTTTTTCTTTCTCTTCACACTCGGTTTCTCGTAGTGCTGTCTCTTCCTTATTTCTGAAAATATCCCGGCCCTTTCACACTGCTTCTTGAACCTCTTAAGGGCCATTTCAAAAGATTCGCCGTCTCTCACTTTAACGCCAGGCATACTTTAACCCCTTCAAGTCAGTAAATTACGCTTAACCCGATATATTATATATTCTAAATGCCGTATGTCAATACTTTCAGCCCATCTTGTGGCCCAATTGTTTTCCGCCGATCAGATGTAGATGAAGGTGCATCACGATCTGCCCTCCCTCTCTTCCGCTGTTAATCACGATACGGAAGCCACTGTCTAAAACGCCCCTCTCTCTGGCCAGTCTGGATGCCACAAGGAGCATCTTTCCTGCCACCGCCCCATCTCCTTCATCCAGTCCGGAAAGGTCCTGGATATGTTTCTTGGGAACGACAAGGATGTGTACTGGAGCCACGGGGTTAATGTCATCAAATGCGATGATCTCATCATCTTCAAAGGCCACAGTAGCGGAAATGTTTTTCTTGACGATCTCACAGAATATGCAGTCAGACACCTTTACCCCTCCTTTTTTGAGACTCCCCAACTGGATAGGCTCGTATGATCCGGATATGGAATCACAGAAGTTTCCTGTAGAAGCATGTCCTTTCTCCCGTGTGACAGGCGGGCCCCC
>CAYSOQ010000052.1:0-7361 GCA_964432685.1 uncultured bacterium | reverse complement strand
TTGATTGTAATTCCGAATTCAGAATTCTGAATTCAGAATAAATCAAGAACACTGATCTGGTTTATTCTGGGAACTGTTTTGTTCTGGGAACTATATGTAATGGATTTTTCAGGAATTGCGAAGGTTCTGATAATTATCGGGGCGGTTCTGGTATGCCTCGGGGTCCTTTTCCTGATCTTTCCAAATATACCCTATCTCGGAAAGCTCCCCGGGGACATTTACGTGAAAAAGAAAAACTTCACCTTTTTCTTTCCAATCACCACCTGTATCATTCTCTCCATTATCATTTCACTCATCCTCTACCTGTTCAAACGATGACCAACTGGAAACTGAAATTTGTGTGATAGTAATACCTAATTCCTGGTTCCTGATTCCTAAGAAAACCAGGAGTAGAAAAGATATGGTTGTTCAAAGTTCCGAGATCAAAGTTCAAAGGAACAACGGATAAGCACGAAATACGAAACTGTTTTGATTGTAATTCCGAATTCAGAATTCTGAATTCAGAATAAATCAAGAACACTGAGCTGGTTTATTCTGGGAACTGGGACCTGGAAACAGTTATTGAGAGATGGCAATTCCTAATTCCGAGTTCCTAATTCCTAGAAAAATCGAACAACCTTTTTGTTCAAAGATCAAAATTCAAAGGAACACCCGGGTTTCATGAAACATATTTTTCTGAAACTGCATCTGTTTGAAACAAGTTTTAGTTGAAACTTGCCACCTAAAGTGCATTGTCTGATTTTTCTCTGAACTGTTTTTTTATCTGAAGGGATTTTTTCTCAAAATGGACTCGTTCCGGTCGGGACCCACTGAGACAAGAATCACATCAACTCCAGTCAATTCTTCAACCCTCCTGATATATCTCTGTGCTTGTTTCGGAAGATCAGAAAATTCCTTCGCGCTCCTTATGTCTTCATCCCAGCCACCCAGCTCTTCGTATATGGGAGTAGCCTTTTCAAGAAATTCTATACGGGGGTCCAGTGCATCCACCATCTCCCCTTCAACTTCGTACCCCACGCAAATCTTTAGTACTGGCAAACCTGTGAGTACATCGATCTTAGTAATCGCAAGCCCATCGAAATCGTTCAGCCTTGAAGCGTAGGATAGGGAGAAGGCGTCTAACCATCCGCACCTCCTGGGCCTGCCTGTGGTTGAACCAAATTCCTTACCTGCATCGCGGAGGAATTCTCCCTTTTCCCCGAAGAGTTCCGTGGGGAAAGGCCCTCCTCCCACCCTCGTGGTATACGCCTTGGCAACCCCAATGACGCTTCCCACTTTTTTTAGAGAAACCCCCGCCCCTACGGCGACTTCCCCTACGACGGTGTTGGATGATGTGACATAGGGATACGTGCCATGATCCACATCGAGCATGGTTCCCTGCGCGCCCTCAAACAATGCTTTCGACCCTATACGGAGCTCTCTTGCAAGGAAGCTGGATGTATCCGTAATGTGAGGCGTAAGACGGCGCCCCATTTCCAGGTATTCGTCCCTTACTGAAGGAAAATCGACTGTGGGTTTTCCGAAATAATTAGAGAGGGAGAAGTTTTTGTAATCAAGGACCCTTTCTAGCTTCTCCGAAAAGAGCTCTGGAGAAATGAGGTCACCCAGCCTGATCCCGATACGGGCCACCTTATCCTCGTAGCATGGTCCAATCCCCCGGGAAGTGGTACCTATCTTGCTGCTTCCAAGCTTTTCCTCCCTCGCCATGTCGAATGCGATGTGGTATGGCATGATTACGTGTGCAAGGTGGCTTGCCTTGAGGCGGGACCTGTCCTCGAGAACGCCCTTTTCCGTAAGTTTCCCTATCTCCTGCAGGAGAACCGATGGATCGATTACAACACCGTTCCCTATCACACAATGTTTCCCGCGGTGAAGAATCCCTGAAGGGACAAGGTGAAAAATATAGGTTTCATCATCGATAACCAGGGTGTGGCCCGCATTGTTACCCCCCTGAAAACGTACTACAATATCGGCGAATTCGGAGTATACATCGACAATCTTTCCTTTTCCCTCGTCACCCCACTGTACTCCGAGGACAACTACATTCTTCAATCATCTTCTCCTAAAATACGATATACCGGGCATCCATGATGGCGGGAAGTTGTTTCATCCCCTCTATAACTTCGGGGGGGACTTCCTGATCAACATTGATCAGAGATATGGCGGTTCCTCCGATCTTCTCCCGCCCAAGCTGTAGGCCAGCAATATTTATCCGCTGCTCGCCAAGGTAGGTGCCAACTCTGCCCACGACTCCGGGCACATCCTCGTTGTTCATCATGATGACGGATCCTGAAAGGTGGGCCTCAATGTGAAATCCCATGATCTTCACCACCATCGGTTCGTTCCCAAAGGTAGTGCCTGAACACAAGAATTCCTTCCCGTTGCTCGCCACCTTCACCCTGATGAGGGATGCGTAATCCTCGGATCTCTGAGAAGTTCCCTCTGATATTTTGATCCCTCTCTCTTCGGCAACCATCCTTGAGTTGACGAGATTAACCCCTTCTGAAAGGTGTTGTAGAATTCCCTTCAATACCGCCAGGGTTATGGGGCTCGTGTTGAACTGGGTCACATCACCGTAATATTCAACCGTTACCTCAGAAGGCCTTGCGTCCAGGAGTTGTCCGTGAAAACTCCCCATCTTCTCCCCAAGTTCAAGATAGGGCCGGAGTATTGGAACAAGTTCCGCGGATATAGAGGGAAAGTTAACTGAATTCCTGATAGTTCCCCGCTTTAGATAATCTGATATCTGGTCAGCTATCTGAACAGCGACCTTCTCCTGTGCCTCGATGGTGGACGCACCGAGGTGGGGAGTACAGATGATCCTATCGCTCGAAAATATGGGACTGTCCGCTGATGGGGGTTCTTTCGGGTACACATCGATGGCAACCCCTCCCACCTTTCCCGATTCAACTGCCTCCACAACGTCCTCCTCGTTCACGATCCCACCCCTTGCGCAATTTATGATACACACACCATCCTTCATCTTTGAAATTGTTTCGCTGTTTATGAGGTCCTTCGTCTCAGGCGTAAGAGGAGTGTGTACCGTAATTACATCGGCACGCTGGTAGAGGGAATTCAGGGAAACCAGCTCCACGCCCAGGCGTGCTGCATCCTCGGAAGAGAGGTAGGGGTCGTACCCTATGACAATCATTTTCAATCCCTTCGCCCGGTCCGCCACAATTTTCCCGATGTTACCCAGACCGATTATCCCCAGGGTCTTGTCGCAAATCTCTGTTCCCATGAACTTGCCCTTTTCCCACTTTCCACTCTTCATCGAATGGTTAGCCTGGGGAATATTCCTCATAAGTGACATCATGAGAGATATGGCATGTTCCGCAGTGGTAATGGTATTCCCTCCAGGTGTATTCATCACCACAACACCGCTCTTCGTGGCACCTGAAATGTCTATATTATCCACCCCGATCCCCGCTCTCCCGATAACTTTCAGTCTCTTAACCCCGTCAAGAACAGTGGCAGGCACCTTCGTACCGCTCCTGACGATGATCGCATCGTAGTCGTCGATTACCTTAATCAATTCCTCGGGCTTCAACTTCCTGCTCACATCAACCTGGAAGCCTTCTTCTTTCAGGTAATCGATTCCTACTTTTTGAAGGTTATCCAGGGCGAGGATTTTTAACTCTTCCATGGCTTTTACCCCTTCCTGTGTGAATTATTTTTATCCTTCCAGAACCTTCATTGCCCCCGATACGCCCTTCCCGAATTCAGCAGGGTATCCGAGCCTGGCAAGGGTCATCTCAAGGGCAGCCAGGGCAGTGATCACGTCAAACCTGTCCGAATAGCCCAGGTGGGCAATTCTGAAAATCTTCCCCTTCATATGGGCCTGTCCTCCCGCTATGGTCACCCCATACTCATCCCTGAGTGTCTTTGTGATTGCAACACCATCGACCCCTTCCGGAACTTTCACAGCAGTTATCGCATTGCTGGGCGATTCTGGGGCGAATAGATCGAGGCCGAGGGCAGTAACTCCTGCCCTTGTAGCTTCGGCAAGTCTTTTGTGACGCGCAAAAACCCCCTGGAGGCCCTCATTCTTCATCATAACGAGCACCTGGCAGAGCCCCATGAGGAGGGAGACAGCAGGTGTATAAGCAGTCTGGTTTTTTTGAATCCCCTTCGCCTCTTTCCTGTAATCAAAATAATATCTGGGAATATCGGAGTCTTCCGCCATACTCCACGCCTTCTCTGATACAGTCGCAAAGGCAAGTCCGGGTGGTAGCATGAAGGCTTTCTGTGAACCTGCTACAACAATATCGAGGCCCCACCTGTCAACGGGCACATCGAAAACGCCTAAAGCTGTTATGGCATCCACTACGATTATCGTGTCCTCCCTTTCTCTGACGAGGGCAGCTATCTCTTCTACCGGGTGCATGACTCCTGTTGACGTCTCGGATGCCTGCACATAGACACCTCTTACATCGGGATTCTCGTCCAGTACTTTCTTCACCTCATTTACCGAAACTGCCTTCCCCCATGGGACTTCTATATTCAGGGGGATTACTCCAAAACTCTCGCAGATCTCAGCCCATCTCTCCCCGAATTTCCCTCCCCTCACACAGATGGCTTTGTCCCCTTTTTTGAGGAAATTTGAAACCGCACCTTCCATGGCCCCGGTTCCTGAGGATGCAAAAACTAGAACTTCCCGTTCCGTCTGAAACACGTATTTCAGGCCTGCCCTCACTTCTTCCATGATTTCCTGAAATGCAGGCGCTCTGTGATGAACGATAGGTTCCGCCATTTTCAGGAGGACTTCAGGCGGTATAGGAGTCGGTCCTGGCGCAAGCAGGTATTGCTTTTTCATTCCAATCACCTCCATATTTTAGCGTGACATCCTTTTTATGAAAGGCATGAACCCCCAACAAACGGTACACAATACCATAAAAAAGGGGGAAATTACATCCCCCTCGTAGCATGCGAAGACAAGAGTCTATGGAGCCTATCGTTCACTCTCTTTAGCCCTATCCTTCCAGTCTTATTCCTCTTTTCTGGATTCTACATTATTTACCTTTTTTACCCTGGTGACAACAGGTTTTTTGCCCATCCCCCCAATATAATAGAGGCGTACTTTTTTCCCCTCCTCCAGGGCACCGATTATTGAGGAAGGGGCCATAAAACTCCTGTTTCCACCCTTACCCTTAAGGATTATGACCCCCCCATTAATATCTACGTCCTGTATTACGCCGGTAAACTGATGGACCTTCTCTTTTTTCGTAGAAGCCTTTTGACCTGACAAGCCCATACTTAACTGAGGGAAGAGAAATATTGAAGCGGCCATGATGAACAACACAGGTTTAAATAATTTACTTAACATGAGTGCACCTCCTTTTTCCCATGGAAGAAGCAAGGAAGGTGCCACTCACCCATTATTCAATCCAAATTGTCACAAACCTCACAAACTTCCTCATTCCCATCGTAAACCGCGATTTTTTCCACAGAGCCACGGCACTTCCATGATCCGAGGCGCTCCAGAAGTAGTGCAAGGAGCCTTCTCCTTAGAAACTCCTGGTCCGGAAATCCGAAGGGGTGTCCGAGAGGAAAACCGAAATCAATAGCCCTTGGAACATTTACCTTCCTTGTGATCTCGGGGGAAAGCGTCACCGAGATCGTGGGGATCCCGGCCTTTTCGATCTCTCTCTGTATCAGACCCACCGTCTGATTGCAGAGTCCTCATGCCGGCGAGAGTATTACGGCACCCACCCCATCCTCCTTGAGTGATGCCGCCACCTGGGGAGCGCTTTCCTCCACCAGGGTGGCAATGTGCCTGCCCTGGATGTGCCCCATGAATGAGAAATGGCGGGTGTTCACAGGACCCACTTCACCTGACTTCTCCATCTCTAATAATGTATGGAGTGGAAAAACAACTCCGGGGTCGATACACGCATCCCTCGCATCATAATAGTTGTGGGTTATAGTGAGGGCATCCTCCGGCACCAATGATGGAATTACCCTGTAGGATGGATCTCCATCCCTGTCATCCATGTCGAAGGGTTCGTCCTTTTTCAGGTGGATTCCTCCTGTGGTTACGAGTGCGATCTTCGCTGAAAAGGGATCATCTGGAGGGTCTGCCCAGTAGGTGTCTACGAAGGTCAGGATATCCGCATTCTTTTCCCATCTCTTGAAGAGGGAGGGAAATCTGGCAATAACCCGTGAAAGAAGTCTATCCATAAAATTTTTCAAAGGTATCTTCTCCATATATTTTCTTAACTTATACATTTTTATCATATAATTTCCCTTGTCATGGAGTCTTTAAGAATTTCCGTCATCATCCCCTCTTTAAATGAAGAGGAACTAATAAAAGGAGCCGTCAACTCTGCCATCTCGGGGAGGGCACACGAGGTCATAGTCGTAGACGGGGGAAGCACCGATGGGACCCTCCAGGTTGTACATTCGATAGAGGGGGTGCGCCTTCTTTCTTCCCCCATTAAAGGTAGGTCAGCGCAGATGAACTATGGAGCAGAAATAAGCGGTGGAGACGTCCTCCTCTTTCTCCATGCTGACACCCTCCTTCCCCCGGGATGGAAGGAGGGGATAATCGAAACCCTGGCTGACGTACGTATCCAGGGGGGCTGTTTCGGTATAGCCTTAAATAATGAGGGCATCATCTACCGTCTCACCTGCCTCATGATGAACACGTGGACACCCCTTTTCCGTGGATTCACGGGAGACCAGGGGATTTTCGTACGCAGGGCCTTTTTCCAGGAAGCGGGAGAGTTTCCCCTTGTCCCCATAATGGAGGACCTCATCTTTTCGGATAAAATCCGCAAGGCAGGCATGGGGTTCATACGCAAGAAGATAACGGTTTCGGCGAGGAAATATGAGAAGGAAGGCCCCTACAAAATGACCTTTCTCATGTGGTACTTGAGGATTCTTTTCAGGATGGGTAGAAGCCCGGAGGAACTGGCCCCTTACTACCGGGAGGGGAAATTTCCTCCCCTCATAAACAGGCCAAAGAAATAATAAAAGAGTTTCGACTTCTGAGTTCCGAGAAAAAACTCTCTCAAAACTCTAAACACGAAACCCGAGACTCGAAACCCGGAACAACAGTCTGGCAAATATCCGATGTCCTTTGAACTTTGAACTATTTTTGTTTATCTCGGAATCAGGAATTCTGAATTCGGAATTGCCATCTCTCAATAGCAGTTCCCTGTTCAATGTGAAGTTTAAGGTGTTTCATTGATCTTTGATCTTGGAACTTTGAACAACCAGTTGTTTCGTTCACCGTTTTTTTCGGAATTCAGAATTCGGAATAACAACCTAGTAAGTTTCAAGTGTCGTCGGACGTCGGACCACCATACTTCAATTATGTTTCCCTTTCATCTTAAGGACGAAATCGATCTTACCGGGCG
>CAYSOQ010000051.1:0-7572 GCA_964432685.1 uncultured bacterium | reverse complement strand
CAAGCCCTCTCAGGTATGCGTGCCCGTGTGATTGCTGCCTCGTCTACGATTGACGAACCTGAAATGACCGTTCCGTCAAGAGGGACCCGGTCTCCCGGCCTCAGGATTATCACCTCCCCCACGGATACCTGCCCCACGGGTATACGATCCTCTTTGCCCTTTATTTCTGCAGATTCAGGGACTTTTTCAGAAAGGGATTCCATGGCACGCTGGCTCCGGGTTACGCCGAATTCTTCCAGTGCCTCTCCGAGGGAGAAGAGCACCACGATTATTACACCCTCCTCGTAATGCCCAAGGTAAAGGGCCCCGAAGATGGCAACGGTCATGAGCAGGTTGATATCGGAAAATTTAAACCTTATGAGACTCTTCAAACCGTTCCCGATGACTCCCCGCCCGAAGATGACAAGCATGGAAAAGTAAAGGGGAAACTTCACCCATATTGGAACCCCTATGGAAAAAAGAGAGAATATCTCAAGGGGAACTATGAGCCCGAGCCCCCCGATGAGCCATAGAAATTTCCTGTCTTTGAGAAGTTCTGAATATCCCATAGGTACCATTATATATAGAACCGGGATACCTGGTACACGTTCATAGTACGAGCTACCCAGAGGAAAAACTTGCTGGGGATAACAATCCCTGGGGAAGAATCGTCCCAAATTTTCCCTGGATATTTTCTTCCTTTTCCCTAAATTTTCACTCATTTAGTTCCGATAAAGAGTGTGTAAACAGGTTCTTTTGAAGAATGATTTCCGCCCATAAATTGAACAACCTGTTTAAATGAAAGGTTTTTTTGATGTGTAAAGGAGAAAAAAGAGTCCTATTTGATATGTAGTTATACCTATTTTATTGGATCAGCAGAAGACCTTAAGGAGGTAAAAGATGAAAGTTACAAGCAACAGAGGCGGTTTCACCCTGATAGAGGTAGTCGTAGTCATTGCGGTGATTGCGGTCCTGGCGGCCATACTGGCCCCATCGATCGTCAAACACATCGATGATTCGAAGATCGCGAAAGCTCAGGCTGAAACAAAAGTAGTGGGTTCGACCCTGGCATCCTTTTACAAGGACGTGGGCCAGTGGCCGAGGGGAATAAACAACGCCATCATCAATCTCCAGTCTGTGGCGGGAAGTATCCCCACCGCAACGGGGAATGCTGCGAACTGGGCGAGAAACGCGGCGAGCCAGGCGAATGCCGACTATATGAGGGACCATCTCCTCAGAAACCGGCCCAAAGGCGGGAACTACCCCGCAACGGGAGGCCTCCGATGGAGGGGACCCTATGCGGCGACCTTCTCTTCGGACCCCTGGGGGAACAAGTACATGGCGAACATCGGGAACATGAGCGTTGCGAACCGGGCAGTCTGGATACTCTCCGCCGGTCCGGATGGCCGTGTGAACACCCCGTGGAACCAGGCCACTAATGGCACGACGATTCCAATCCCAGGTGGCGACGATATCGGGTTCAGGGTCAAGTAACGTCATGGTCCACGCAACGGGAGAGGCCGTTGCTCCGAAGAAGAAGATAGGAGAACGATTGATCGAGGCAGGTCTTCTGACGCTCGATCAACTCGAGTTAGGCCTCAAGGAACAGAAGCGTACCGGTGAGAGGATAGGAGAAATTCTCATCAACCTGGGGTTTGTCAACCAGGAGCAGATTTCTTCTGTACTCGCATCTGAAGCGGGGGTTACCTACCTGGACCTGGAAAACCAGGTTATAGAACCCGAAGCGCTGAAAGCCGTTCCAGAGGATCTATGTCGGAAGCACAAGTTGATCCCTGTCTCCATCAACAGCTCCCATATTACCGTGGCCATGGCAAATGTCTTCGATATCCTCGCCATCGATGAGGTACAGGGGAAAACCGGACTCGCCGTCGATGTGGTCTCTTCTACGGAAAAGGCCTTATTCAAGAGTATCGACCAGTATTACGGGACGGGAATATCTATAGAAGAGATTGTCCAGAAGAGTCTCCGGCAGGTCGAGACAGGAAGAGTAACAGAGGCTGATCTGGCAGAACAGGCACCTATTGTCCGGCTCGTGGACCAGATATTCCTCGAAGGGGTAAATTTGGGGGCAACCGATATTCATCTCGAGCCGGAAAAGACGGTTTTTCGGGTACGTTACAGGGTGGATGGCTACCTCCGCATGGGCCCCTCCCTGCCGAAGGTCCTCCAGCCCGGAATTGTGGCAAGGACCAAGATCATGGGCGGGATGGATATTGCTGAGACGCGCCTACCCCAGGATGGAAAGATTGCGTTCCATCTCGGGAAGAGGAAGATCGACCTCAGGGTTTCTACATTCCCCACGGTAATCGGGGAGAACGTGGTGCTCCGTATCCTCGATAAGTCGAAGCTCGTAATGGGACTTGAGCACCTGGGGTTCAACGAAAAAAACCTTGAGATCTTCAAGGAGGAGATTGAAAAACCCAATGGGATCATCCTTGTTACCGGCCCCACGGGATCGGGGAAGACCACAACTCTCTATTCCGCCATCTCCTATATCAACTCCATGGAAAGAAATATTATCACCCTCGAAGACCCCGTGGAGTACGAGATCCCCATCATCAGGCAGTGCCAGATCAACTTGAAAGCGGGACTCACCTTCGGAGCCGGCCTGAGGGCCATCCTGAGGCAGGATCCTGACGTGATTCTAGTGGGGGAAATGCGGGACAAAGAGACCATTGATATGACCATCCGGGCGGCACTGACGGGCCACCTCGTATTCTCCACACTTCACACTAACGACTCGGCGAGTTCAATCCCCAGGTTGATCGATATGGGTGTGGAACCCTTCCTCGTTTCATCCGCCCTGAACACAGTCCTCGCCCAGCGCCTCGTCCGTGTGAACTGTACAAATTGTGGTGAGGAGTACGAACCGCGGGATCAGGTTCTCATCGCAGCGGGGATCACCTCGACTGAAGGGTTTCGTTTCTTTCGCGGAGCAGGGTGCGACCAGTGCGGACAAACCGGGTTCAGAGGGAGCTTTGGTGTCTTCGAGGCCCTCCGGATAACTCCGGAAATAAGCCAGATGATCATGGATAGGGAATCTTCCCATGCGATTCTTGAATTGGCAAGGGAGCAGGGCTTCTCGAGCCTGAAAGAGGACGGTATCTCCAAGGCAAAGAAAGGCCTCACCACGGTGGAAGAAGTGATGAGAGTGGGAGCATAACGAAAAATGCCGAAGTACAGCTACATAGCCATAGACGATTACGGAAAGAGGGTAAAGGGGACCCTCATAACCGCAACGGAGGAGACCCTGAAGGGAGCCCTCTCTTCCATGGGGCTTTACCTCCTTAACAGCAAGCTGGTAAGTGAAGGGAGTTCCTTCCTTTCCCTGAAGAAGAGGATCAAGAGGAAGGATGTCATAGACTTCACAATAAACCTGAAAACCATGCTTTCCGCAGGTGTCCCCCTGGTGCAGGGCCTGGGAGACATGGGTGAGCAGATGGACAACAAGTACCTGAAAGAGGTTATTAAAGACCTGGGGAGAAACATACAGGCGGGAGCATCATTCTCCGATTCCCTGGACCTCCACCCCGAGATTTTCGGGGGTACTTACGTAAATATTGTACGGGCAGGAGAAACTACAGGGAGGCTTGATAGTATCCTGGGAGACCTTTCGCGTTTCCTCGAATGGGAAGAGGAACTCACGGGCAACATCAAGCAGGCTACCATCTATCCTTCCATTGTAGTTTCAGCCGTGGTTGGGCTCATTATCCTCCTATTCACATTCGTCTTTCCCCGTTTTATTGTCGTGTTCAAGGCTACGAAGGTGGAACTCCCACTCCCCACGAAAATCGTTATATGGATCAGCACTTTTTTCCAGAACAACGTGCTTTACGTGCTGGGAGGGATGGGGCTTATTTACTTGTTCGTCAAGCTGTACGGCAAGAATGAAAAGGGCAGGATGCGACTCGACAGGGCTAAATTGAGAGTTCCCTTGACCGGCACCCTCCTGGTAAAAATCGAAGCGAGCAGGTTCTGCCATTACCTGGCTCTTCTTTTAAGAGCCGGTGTGGATACCTCCCAATCTCTCTGGGTTGTGGGAAGAGTAATCAAGAACCACTACATCATGGACCAGGTAAAGGGAGTCAGGGATGAGATTACCGCGGGGGGGTCCCTTTCAGAATCCCTGCGAAGGTCCGGAGTTTTTCCTCCTGTGGTGACCAGGATGATTTCCGTAGGCGAGGTCACGGGGAAACTGGATGAAACCCTGGATAAAGTATCTGAATACTACGACAGGGAAGTTCCCATGGCAGTGAAGAAGTCTTTTGCGTTTCTCGAGCCGCTGATAATCCTAATCCTCGCATTCGTTGTCCTGGGGGCAGCCTTATCCATGTTCCTGGCTCTGTACAAGATGGTAGGCGCCATGTCCATGGGGAGTTGAGAATGGTCAGAAAAATTAAATATACAGATCCACGGGGATTCACTCTAGTCGAGATCGTTGTGGTTATAGCGGTGATTTCGATCCTGGCCTCCGTCGCGGTCCCTTATGCCTTCAAGATGATCAACCAGGAGCGAAAGACATCCACCCAGGAAGAGATGAAGTCCCTGTACCGATCGATCAAGGGTGATCCATCAAAGGGCGACGGTGGATATGTGGGGGACATGGGAGCGCTTCCAGTGAACAACAATCTGAGGTCTCTCAATATTCGCCGGTACGGTTCAGTGAATCAACCTAATCCCCAGACGGACACTTACGGGGTGAAGTATGGCTGGTTCGGTCCTTACACGAACGTGGGGTTCGATGCAAATTCCTATCTGCAGGATTCGTGGGGTGTTGCCTATTTATTCGGATCCCCGGGAACCGGGCAGATCAGAAGTGCGGGGGAAGACAGGATCATGGGAAACGCCGATGATATCATCTATCCCCCTAATCCGGTAAACATCAACGGAAGAGTCCTGGTGAACGTGCTGGTCTGGGACGGAAGCCAGTTCATTCAGAACCCACAGATGTCGGCGTACCCTTCCATGCAACTCCTCCTCACACTCTTCTACTCCAACAGTGGAGCCAGGGCATCCATCACGGCGGGGAGCCCTTCCTCCCCTCCCTATACCTTCCTGAACCTTCACCTGGGTCAGCATGCGGTGACGGGCAGCTGTGACCTGGACGGCCCGGGTCCCCTATCCACTACATCTGGAGTGGAAGTTGCCTTCGTGGGAGAAAACAACAGCCAGGCAAGGCTGAATATTTACCTGAGGTGATGAACGTGCGATTCGAGGGAAAGAAGAAAATGATGGTCCTGGAAGTTTCACAGAGACGCATACAGATTATTGAGTATATTCCCGGCACCATGCCGCTCAAGGTAACCCGCTTCGCCTCTGTTGACCGCCCTGAAGGAGAGCCCTCGGAAGTGGCGAAGTTCCTGAGGAGGTTTCTCGATGAGCAGGGAGTAACGGCGAAGAAAGCGAAGGTGGTCTTTACCGCAACCTCGGTGGAGCACAGGGTCATTACCCTTCCACGGGTTTCCAGGGAGGAACGCCAGCTCCTGGTGATGAGAAAACTGGAAGAGGAACTGCGAATCCCCATTTCAGAACTCTCCATCTCCAGCAGGGTGGTGGGGAAGAAGGTGGAAAGAGGGTCGGACAAGGATGAGGTTATGGCTGTTTCCACGCCGATCTTTGAAATAAAGCGTCTCATGTTCACATTGATAGAGGCGGAAATCGAGCCTCTGATTGTGACCACCCTTCCAGTTGCATGTGCAATGCTTCACCAGGAGGGCGGGAAGGATGATTATATTGCCCACGTACTCATTTCGAGGGAGAAGAGCTTTGTCACTATTTCTGAGAACGGTTTCCCCAGATTTTCCAGGGAAATTCACGTGGGGGTCCCGGAGCTGGATCTACAGGGATCTGTAGGGGAAATTCAGATCTCAGGAAGCCCTGGTGAAGTGGAGGAAGTGAACCCCGTGGGGAAACGGTTGGTCACTGAGCTTACACGCTCCTTTCTTTACTATAAACAACTCTCGAGGGGCGGCACTGTCAAAAGGATGTACCTCATGGGCGAAGGATTGGATGATTCCCTGATCTCTTACGTCCAGGGAAAGATGGCTATTGAGATTTACATGTCTGACTCTTTCCTTGAGGGCAAGATTGATTTCATCGGTGGCCCCCACGAGGGTTCAGCCGATTTTGCTCTGAACCAGGTTTCACATCTCCTCCTTATAGCGCTCAATCAGGATGATAAAGACGAAATCAATCTCCTCCCCCCGGAATATCTGGGGAGGAAGAGGAAGCTCTTCGATATGGCCGCAATTGCGGTAGTGTCAACTATATTCGTCCTCGTAAATGCGCTGCTCATCGTTGGTATCCTGTCGGCAAAAGCTCATTACCGGAACATACTCTCCGAACTGGAGGGACAGTACCTCCACCTCGACCAGAATAGGGAGTATGCGATGAAAATTTATAATTTGAAGGAAAAGGCCCGTATTTCTGAAGAGATACTGAAAAACGTGGAACACCCTTTTAAAAGCTGGGAAACCTATTTCGGCCTCATGTCCATGGGAACGCCTGCGAGCGTAACGTACAACGAGATGTCCATCAGCAAGGGGGGCGGGAGTTACGAGGTTACCCTGCTAGGGACGGTTGGAGCCATGCATCCGGAAAAAGTACAGAGCGTCTTCAATGATTTTTACGCTTCATTCGAGGGAAACCCCTTCATAGAAAAACTCCGGTACGAGCCCCTGAGTATATATCCCGTAGAGGTGTACCGGCACAAATACGAAGAGCAATTCGTCCTGAACCTTCAACTGATCAAAGAGGCAGCCAGATGAGTGATCCATTATCACAGAGAAACAAGAAGAGGCTCTTGATTCTTGGAACATTGTCTATGTTCACCCTTGTGAGCATCCTTCTCTACTACTTTTTCTACAAACCTAACCTCGAAGCCATGGGGCACCTCAAGAGAGAGGTGGAGTTGAAACAAATTCGTTTTGAACAGGAAGTGGAAGCCCAGACCCTGGCGATCACTACGGCCAGGAAGGAAATCGACTTGTGGAAAACCAAAGTGGATGAGCTAAACAAGCGCCTTCCCGGCAAGGAGGATTTCGAGCACCTCCTCCTTCACATAGGCAAAGTGGCGAACAGGTACAGGCTGAGGGATTTTCATCTCAAGGTGATCCCAAAGGATAAGGGGGCGAAAAAGGAACCCGGAGATAACGGGGGACCCCAGGTTGCAGGGAATCAGGATAGAAGAACGGATGGGAGAGATAACGGTGCGCAGGGCGGCGGGGTTATCCCCTTTGAATCTCTGGAATTATCCATTTCCTTCAATTCTGGATACCGGAACATGGCCCGTTTCATAGATTCCATGACGGAAAGTATGCGTGCAATGAGTTTTGAGACGATTGAGATAAAGGGCAAGGATGACCGCATGGTTACATCTATGCTCATCCGAGCTTACTACAGGAGCGACAATGAGAAAGTTGGATATTAACAGGAAGTGGACTGTACTCCTCACCTTGCTGGTAATTGCGACGTTTGCACTGTTTTACCAGGTCCGCCGGGGTTCGGTTTCAAGGAGTTCGGGAGGGTTCGGAGAGACCACACCCCTGGTTTCAAATGCCCCTTCCCAGTCGC
>CAYSOQ010000050.1:0-7667 GCA_964432685.1 uncultured bacterium | reverse complement strand
TTCAACTGTCGCAGTGAGTAGCAGCTGGGAGGCAGTCCAGAAAAAGAGAGATTATCAAAAGTATGAATATCCTTTCAGCGAATCGCAAAGGTTTTCCCCCTCCCTGTTGTGATGAATATCTTCCCCTCTCTGAAGATGGGTTTTAAAAATCCATCTCTGTTCATGAACACCCATTTTTGGGTCCCGTTATTTTTATCGATGGCGAAGAGATGCCCCTTCTTCGACCACCCGTACACGCTTTTGTCATCTATATGCACAGCCTCTATTTTCTTCACGTGTCTCAAGGGTTTGTATTTTCGTGTCTCCTTCCTGTCGATCACGGGGGTGAACTCCCATATAAGATCCCCTTTCTTACCATCGAAGGTGTACATTTTTCCCCTCCCGGTTCCGGTATAGACCCTTCCCTCCGATACGAGGGGCGCCCCCTGGGGGGCCTCAATTTTCACCTTCCACCGTTCCACCCCCTTTTCAAGATCGATTGCCACAAGGTACTCGGTAGATTCTCTCGATTTACCTTTTTCCCTTAAACCCCCGTACAGGGTGTTTCCTGAAAGCCACGGTTCTATATAAGCACCTCCCGTGAAATATCGCCAGAGGTACTCTCCTTTCCCGGAAACCCTGTACAGGTAGCGGGGAAACTGGAGGATGACCCCACTTCCCCTCTTTTCCGGGATGAGGTATACGTTTGAAGGTGTCTGCTTGCGCCTGAAAGACCAGAGGATCTTCCCCTCATCCATATCTACTTTGTAAAGAGTGTCATCCGAGGCGATAATATAGGCGTGTGTCCCTGAGATGCGGGGAGAAGTTCTGAAGGCCTTCCCCGGTAGGATGAACCTCTTGATCTCCTCGCCTGTTTTACCATTGATCCTCCAGAGATAGCCATACCATGTCATCTTCTTTCTGTCATAGTAGTTGGTGACGCCGAAAACCTCTCCTCTAACGGGTACCGGTGCGAGTCTCGTATCTCCTCCCGTGAGAAAATTCCAGGACACTTTTCCCTTCCCCCCATCTACCGAGGTGATGTACCCGTCTTTAGTCCCCACGAAAACGCTGTTTCCCTTAGATGACAGGGGAGAAAAGGACTCAAACATTTTCACCGGGATGGACCATTTTTTCTTCCCATTACCCATGTCCAGGCCGTGGAGCATCCCTTGATTGCTTCCGACACAAACTGTTTTCCCGGCGATTACAGGCCTCGTCAAGCGGGGGCGGTTCTTAATGTCGAATTCATGAGTCCAGAGTAGGTCGTACCCTCCCGACATTGCGTGGGAAGGAAGCAATAGGATGAAACAGAGGAAACACCACAAAAGTGAGCTCTTTCTCATAATCTCTCTCCTTAAAAGGTGCTTTTCTCCAGATTGTACAGGACTTAATGGGTTCTCCAAATAAAAAATACACTGAAGGGAAATAATGTCCCACATTCTATGAGATGCCTCAAGGTAACCTATTGAAACTCCGATAGGAAAATAGGGAGAAGGGGAATTTAGGACGGAGATACACACATGAAGAATTTCCCAATTAGTTTCCCCTCCCGCGAAGATACAGCCTCCTTTAAAGATTTATCCTTTACCCGCATGGTGATCCTGATCTGCACAATCTCTCTTTTTTGGCTCACCCTGTCCACCGCAACTGCCAGGGCGAGCGAACCGTGGGACAAGGCCGACAAGTTCATGTTCATGAATTTCCTGGCCCTCTCAGTGGTTGACTGGGGGCAGACGGTTGATATCTCGAAAAGGCCTGACGAATATTACGAGAAGTACAACTGGATCCTCAAGGGGCATCCCACTACACTAAAAACTCACCTCTATTTCGCATCTTCGATTCTGGCCAACTACCTGATTGTAGATTTCCTCCCGAAGACATGGAGAAAAGTATGGATGGGGGGAGGGATCGCCCTGGAACTCTTCATGACGGCAAACAATGCGAGCATCGGCCTGAATATGCGCTTCTGATCAGTCTTCAACAAAAGTGTGGCCATATTTATCTGTGTTACTATTTCCAGGGGGGAATTCACTATTAAAGGAGGAACCTTTTGTGAATCCCTGTAAGATCAGGCACGCCATCATCTTCATTGTTCTTATCTCGATTTGCACCCCCTGGCACGCCTCTTTCGGGGATCAACAGAATTGGAGCAGTGATGAGATCGACATGCTCCGGTCTCTCTGGATCGGTTCCCTGGGGGCTCCTCCCCTCGATCCCACAAATGTCTATTCGGGAAATGAAAAGGCGGCCCGTCTCGGTAAAAAACTCTTTTTCGATACCCGTTTCAGCGGAAACAGTAAGATATCGTGCGGCTCCTGCCACATTCCCGGTTACTCCTTCACCGACCGTATACCCCTTGCACAGGGGATGGGAAGGGGAACCCGCAGGACCATGACTCTCATCGGAGTGGCATTTAATCCCTGGTTTTTCTGGGACGGAAGGAAGGACAGCCTCTGGTCCCAGGCCCTTGGACCGATTGAGAGCGGAAGGGAACATGGCTTCTCGAGGACCCGGAGCGTGCTTACCCTTCTCAATTTCTACAGGAAGGAATTCGAGGAGGTGTTCGGAGCGGCTCCCCCCTTAGGGGTGAAGAACATTCCACCCGGGGCGCACCCAGGGGGAGACAACCCTGGTGACCTGAAATCATGGGTCCTTTTAGGCAGAGAGGTACAGGAGAGAGTGAACGGAATTTATGTGAACATGGGGAAAGCGATTGCTTCGTATGTGCGGACCATTCTACCCGGTCCGGCCCCCTTCGACAGGTATGTGGAAGCACTTTTAAATGGGGACACTAAAGGGATGAAAAAATCCATGTCCACCAGTGCAATTTTGGGGTTAAAACTCTTCATAGGAAAAGCCCAGTGTGTGAACTGCCATAACGGGCCCCTCTTTACCAACTGGGATTTCCACAATGTGGGGCTTCCACGAAGGAGCGGCCTTCCTCCTGATGAGGGGAGGGCCGGGGGAATCAGGGAAGTCCTTCTGGATGAATTCAACTGTTTCGGAAGGTTCAGCGACGGGGATGAAAACCGGTGTACTGAGATCAGGTACATGGACACATCCACGGATCGATTCGTGGGTTCCTTCAAGACCCCCACACTTAGAAATGTTTCAAAAAGAGCTCCCTTTATGCATGACGGAAGGTTTTCATCTCTTAGGCATCTCCTCGAGTTTTACAGAAGTTCCAAAAGCCCGGAACTCCATCATGGAAATCTTTCAGATAGAGAGCTCGAAGAGATAGAAGCATTTCTCGAAGAGTTAAGTGGCCCGGTAAAGAGCTTTTGAGATTCTTCTCTTATTGAGAGAATGTGTGATGGAAAAAAGGGGCCGCCAGGAAAAGAACGGCCCCCTGGAACCACGGCTTTCTATCATGATCCGGTGAACAGGGGGGTTATGCCCCGTGCCCACGGAAGATATGAGATAGTCCTGTCTGGCCTTCTCTCATCATGGAGGGAAGGTTTCCCGATGCGCACGCATCACACTGGCACCGGTAAATTGCCAGGATGTTTCCCTTTCCTTCTTCGTAAGTTGTTACCTTTCCGAAAATGAGTTGGAATATCGAACGGCACCAGCTGTGCCCCGAACAGAGCTTCTTGATGCATCCGTTCCCTTCAAATCTGTTCAGAATCCCGTCTATTAGTTTTTTCTTCGGCCCCCTGATGATTCCTATGGTGCCCTTCTTTTCTGAATGGATGGTGGAAGCCGTCGATACCTTTTCCTTTTCATCCTCTACTATGAAGAAGTATCCTTTAAACTGCTCCATGGAATCATCTGCCTCCTTACCTGTTCTCCTCACTGTTTGATAATTAGTAGGAGAAGTGGGGGGATCCTTTCATCAATTTTGGGTCGGCAAGCTCAGAACCGTGCTGCCTTTTTAGGGGGGGAAGCTTCATCCCCCGCTTTACGGGCTAAGCTGTACCACCGGGAGCTGAAAAGGGATGCCCTGTACTTTTCGAAGCATGAAAAGCACTGAACGTCTACTTTTCTCACTTTCGAAAGACTTTTCTCCAGAGTGCTTGAATTCCTCGTTCCGCACCTTGGGCACTCGGAATTGAGGACAACGGTATTATCCGTAATTTTCAAGGAAGTATAGGTCATCTGAACTCTCACCCACTCTAAAATGTGCCACCACTTTGTGGAATTTCAACTGCCCCTATAAGATAGCGGGGAAGAACCGTTAGGTTCGGTTTTTGAAATTCCCAATTTGCTTTTTAGTCGTTCCCCCCCATCTGACCTTACCAGGCTTGTTCCCCTTTCCCATTCATAGGGGGGCCTCAATCCCTTCCCCCTGCAACAACTGCCTTGATTGCCCGGGGAGCAACGGAGGTGCTGATGGAACATCCCCCCGCAAGGAGAAATCGTACCTTTCCCCCGAGGCTTTTCGCCTCTTTCGCGTGAGATCTCAGGAAACCGGGTGTTCGCCTGTTTACCAGGGTGTGATCGATCCCCCCCATTACGCACCCATCAATCCTCTCGAGGGCCCACGAAAGGGATGGCCCTTTCGGACCTCTGTCCCACCAGTTGAAGACATCTGCGGGGAGATCCAGGCAGTCCTCGAAAAAGAGGTCTTCCCCGTGAACATGGACCACGTTCAGTTTCCCCATTCCTGATACCCCTTCCAGCACCTTTAGGGCGAAGGGTTTGACGAATGTCAGAAAGTGTTCCCTCTTGATGAGTTCACTTCCCGCAACCATGGAGAGAAATATCCCGGCTGACCCGCGGCCTATCGATTTCCTGCTGTACTCGACAATGTTGTCCGTAATTATCTGAAGGGCTTCAAGTGTTGCTTCGGGTTCTTCGTCCATGAGCCTTACGATTTCCTCTCCTGCAAGGCTCCTCTTGAATGTGTGCCAGGGGTCGAATACCGTATCGATGAAGTAGGCCTTTCCCGAGAGTTCACGGCTGATCAGATCGAGGGCATTAAGCTGTTCCTTCCAGGGTGAGCTCTCCACGCTGAAATGAGAGATCCTTGAGAGGTCGTCTACGCTCTTCACACTGCTGAGTCCTTCCGGCATGGGATAGAAGTAGTCATTCATCACCTTGAGGTAGTCGAAATCGTAGTAATGGAAATAATCGAGGATCAATCTGGCAAAACTGGAACCTCTCCCATGCTGAACTCCGAAATGGTACCAGAGTGTGAGAGGAGGCCTGTCCGCTTCCTCTCCCGATAGAACCGCGTCTACTCGTTCGATTTTGTCCATGAGTTACCTCTTCTGTCTCAGGTCCGAAGAAAAATGGGTCCTTCAAAGGGAAACCATCATAGTCTTTATACATCCAAAGCGGAAAGGGTGAATCAACGGAATATATTCAATAATAACAGATTTATGATGGAGATGAGACCTCAATGGATAAACTTCTCGAAACCCTGGATAAGAGCATAAGCAATGGCCTTCCAATTTTCCAGTTCCTCGAAAGGGATGACCTGAACGATCTTTACAATTATCTAACGATTGTGAACGTTTATGGGGGAGAAACGATCTGCCAGGAAGGGAATATTTGTGATTACCTTGCCTTCATTGCTTCTGGAAAAGTTGAGATCAGGAAGAATACTGAGTTCGAGGGGAAAGAGGTGGTGGTGGGAATTCTGGGAAGCGGTTCAATGGTAGGCGAGATGTGGGTTCTCGGGAACCATCCCGGGCCTGTTACAGCCATTGCAAAGGAGGATTCAACTCTGGTGATGTTGAGCAGGAGGGATTTCAATATAATCGTCAATCAGTTTCCGAAAACGGGTGTGAAACTCCTGAAAGGTATGCTGCTCACGAGTACCCTTCGATTGAAAAACGCCTATGACCGCTTAGTGTCTCTTTTCTGATCTGTCGGGTAATTTGGAGCCGGTTCCGTGTCACCCCTGGTTTGAAAAGGTAACGGAGAGGGGAACCCCGCAGTTCCCGCATATTGCACTGAACGATAACAGATATCCCTCCTCCCTGGTATGTTCGAAGGATTCAACGGGGGTTTTGAATGCGCATTTTGGACATAAAATTTGGAGAGTTCCCTGAGGGAATTCATCGCACCTGACCAGTGTACGATGTCTACACCCTGGCCGGGGGCACTCTCCGAAAATTCCGAAATATACCTTTCCCTGGTCGTGACACGTGGATACGTCCGCACTTCTTCCTTCGAAGATTTGGTCGCAATGGGCCCCTTCACACCGGATAAACAGTTTTCCAGAACTGGCGTCCATTTCAACTCTCCTTTATCAAAAAATTACCAATGTGAGGTGTGTATATTTCTCATTCATGTCTTGTTGTGGATTAGTGGCGCGCCCTGGAGGATTCGAACCTCCGGCACCTGGATTCGTAGTCCAGTGCTCTGTCCAACTGAGCTAAGGGCGCACCGCCGAAGCAATATTAATAATACCACCGATCACTTAAGTCAAGGAAAGGACAAATCCCCCCGATTCTCCCAACAGAATTTGCCAGATTATCCCGGTACGTGAGAGCTTTGACCCGGTGCTGAACTGATTCACGGGAGCAGGAACGGGGAACCCTGAGTTTGCGATTATATCCCTCTCTTCTCCCTGAAAAAAGCCATGATTAGCCTCCTGCAATCCTCTTCCAGGATTCCCCCCACCACATGGAAAGAGTGATTCAACTTCCCGTCTGTTCCGATGGAGTACTGGCTTAATAACCCCCCCGCTTTTTTGTCCACTGCTCCATATACGATCTCTCCAATTCTACTCTGGAGCAGCGCCCCTGCACACATGGTGCAGGGCTCGATCGTCACGAAGGCGGAACATCCTGAGAGACGGTAATTCCCAATCTTCCCGGCGGCCTCGCGGATTGCATTGATCTCAGCGTGGGCAGTAGGGTCTTTCCTCGATATCGGTGTGTTGTGCCCCCTTCCCACGATTACTCCTCCCCCGTCTGCGATTACACACCCCACGGGAACTTCCCCCTCGGAAAGTGATTTTTCCGCCTCCCTCAAGGCTTCTCTCATCAGCTGTTCCCTCTTTTCCTTCACCGGGTGGCCTCCCCACGTATGTTACCACAGCCACTTGTTTCCTGGAATCAGCCAGGGGGGGAAGTGGTATAATCGAGCGGAAGTAGTGACATGCCCATATGCCTTGAATATGGGAAAAGAATAGATTATAACTATTGCAACTTAGAACCACCGGAGGATTACCCTTTTATGACCATTTCAGCCCTATTTTTCCCTTCATTCATATTGTTTTCGGGCTTCATCAATAACAGGCTCCTGAAACATGTGGCCATCTCGGGCCCCATAGTGAAGATTGTCCTACTCATACTACTTATCTTTTCCGTCATCTCATGGGCGATTGTTTTGCTGAAATACAGGGCCTTCAGGGGGGTAGAGAAGGAGCAGGAAAGGTTCCTTGACCTCTTCTACGAAGGGAAGACTTTGAACCAGCTTCTCGATTATGCAGAGGCGAGTGGCAGCAAGGTGCCCATGATTCAGGTCTTCAAGGCCGGGTACACGGAACTTATACGCTTCAAGAGGGGTGCACGGCAAGAGGCTGGACTACGCGTATCAGAGGGGGGAGATGGTGCCCGCCGTGCGTGCAAGGTCAAAAGAGACGGAGCTCAGCGCCCCGGGGAGCCTCGATGCATTCAAGCTGGCGACGGATTTCGCCCGGGTGAACTCGACAATATAACTTGACGCTCATGACCGGGCCGCGAGCCGCCACACACGCGTTTGAAATGATCCGGTATCCGCTTCCTCGA
>CAYSOQ010000049.1:0-7721 GCA_964432685.1 uncultured bacterium | reverse complement strand
GCGTACGCGATTCCATCCAGCAATTTCCATCATCTGTAGTAGATCGACTCCAAGTACCTCCGTCATGATTCTGTCCGCCTCCCTCATCTGGGACGCTGTGACCCATGGCAGGTCACCATGGTAAACGGGTATATTCACTAATCCTCCCGGCGTATATCTTTTTCCCCCTTTTTATCAAAGACCGGCGTATTTTGTAATAAAATAAATCCCATGGCTACTACTATCCAGATACACAGTCCTGGAATATTAGTGGGAAAGATATTCTCACTCTTTCAAAATAATAGAGGCGGTCATTCCCGGGAAAAGGTAAGGAAAGAGTTCCCATGTAGAACACATATGCGCCTTTTCACCTATGGAACCCTCCGGGAGGGGGGAATGTACCATCACCTCATCTCCGAGATGGTCCGGTGGAAAGAAACGATTCTCTTAGAGGGATTCCGGATGTACGACAATGGGAGGGGGTATCCCCTCCTCGTCGCGGGAACCCGGGATGACCTTGTTACGGGGGATCTATTCATTCTTTTCGACCCTGATGGGTGGTTATTGTAAAAACTTGATGAACTGGAAGAGGCGGGGGAGGATATCCCCGCTCCCCGCAGGCTTTACAATCGAGAGCAAATCGAAACAAATAAAGGAAGTGCCTGGGCGTACCTCTATAACGGAGATGTCCAACCTACTGCAAAGGTTATCAGCGACTGGTTGAAATGAGCAGCATGGTAAATAGGGCTATCCATCAACACGTTAGGCCTTTCTCACGCTAGGAGAAATTTTTTTTATACACTGCGGGGTTAATATAATCACGTTTGTATTTGATATTAACCAAGAAAATTGACATAGATCAAATCCATCTGCTACGGTACCCTAAAGCGGGGTGGGGCTTTTGCGATGAAGAAAATTCTCGAGGACCTGGGAGAAGAGTTCCTTTCTTACCTGGAACAAGCTGGGCGGATGGGCCTGTTTCTCTTTCGCTGCATTTTCAAGATTTTCTCTCCCCCGTACAAGATAAAACCGGTAATCAAGCAAATCCATTTTATCGGTTCAAAGTCACTCTTCGTTATCATTTTTACAGGGGCATTTACTGGTATGGTACTGGCCCTACAGGGGTACTATACCCTGAGAAAATTCGGTTCCGAGGGGCTTCTCGGGTCTGCTGTGGCCCTTAGCCTTCTTCGGGAACTGGGTCCGGTAATAACCGCACTCATGGTAATCGGGAGGGCGGGGTCCGCCATCTGCGCCGAGATCGGGATCATGAGAAACTCAGAGCAGATAGATGCCCTCGACTGCATGGCCATTGATTCCTACAAGTTCCTCCTGGTACCAAAATTCATCGCCGGGGTCATCTCCCTTCCCCTGCTGACCTTTATCTTTGATGTGGTGGGAATACTTGGTGGTTTCCTGGTAGGTGTCACCCTCCTCGGTGTGAACAAGGGGACCTACTTTCAGGGGATGTACGACAGCGTGGTGTGGGAAGATGTCTGGATGGGGGTAGTTAAGTCACTTGTATTCGGACTTCTCATTATCTGGATAACCGCAGCCAAGGGGTACTTTCTACACAAGGAAAAAAGCGGAGGCTTCGGGGCAGAGGGTGTCAGCAGGAATACCACGAGTGCTGTTGTCCTCGCATCCGTCACCATACTTGTCTGGGATTACTTGATCAGTGCGATTATGCTTTAGCCTGGGACAACCAGGAGAATTCTCTCGACATGGGAAATGTACTCATGACCGAACAGGAAAATAAGGCAGCGATCCAGCTCATAGATGTGGATAAATATTTCGGGAAGCTTCATGTGCTGAAAAAAGTGAACCTAACCGTAATGGAGGGAAAGACCACCGTCATCGTCGGTTCAAGCGGCGGAGGGAAGAGCGTTATACTTAAACACATGCTTGGGCTTATAAAGCCTGATCGAGGGAAAGTTATCGTCTTCGGGAGGGACATGTCCACCATCTCGAAAAAGGAACTCAACGAGTTGAGACGGGGGTTTGGCGTACTCTTTCAAAACGTGGCCCTCTTCGATTCAATGACGGTATACGATAATGTGGCCCTCCCATTGAGGGAACGGACAAAATTATCTCCGGAGGAAATAAGGGAAAACGTTGAAGAAAAACTTTTAATGATGGACCTGGAGGGAATAAATGACAAGTATCCGGCCCAGCTTAGCGGAGGGATGCAGAAACGGGTGGGACTCGCCAGGTCTCTGGTATTGAACCCGAAGGTGATATTCTTCGACGAGCCGACTACAGGCCTGGACGTAAGCAAGAGCAATGAGATTTACAGGCTGTTTTTCAAAACACAGGCCAGGCTCAAATATACTGCGGTGATCGTGAGCCACGATGTTCCCAAGATATTCAAACTGTCGGACTACGTGGCACTTCTCGCTAGCGGTGAGGTTCAGGGCTGGATGTCACCAAAGGACTTTCAGTTATCTAACAACCCCATCATACGTGAATTCGTAAAGACCACCATGGGGGCAATATACTCGAGTGAAGAGGAGGAGCCAGGACTCAATGAAAAAATTTAACGTAGAAATCGCAGTGGGTATATTCCTCATCCTTGGATTTCTCGCCTTCGCTTACCTAACCGTTCGCCTGGGCGGGGTCAATCTCTTCGGGGGTGACACCTACACCCTCGACGCCCGTTTCACTTCTATTTCAGGATTGAAAGAAGGAGCCAATGTGGAGATCGCGGGGGTGAGGGTAGGCAACGTTTCCGATGTAAGGCTCGACAGGGAAAATTACGAGGCCATCGTACACATCTCCATACACAAAGACGTAAAAATCCAGGATGACAGCATTGCATCCATCAGGACCGCGGGGATCATCGGCGACCGCTACGTTAACATTACACCGGGAGGTTCCGATGAATATATCGAAGATGGAGGCGAGATCGAGGAAACGGAATCGGCCATAAACCTCGAAGAACTCGTTAGCAAATACATTTTCGAAAGCAAATGACCGATAGGAATATCAATGGATAGAATCATCCACATCGCATCGATTCTAGCTTTATTTTTAGTACTTTCCATTCCCGGGACAGTCCGGCCGATTTACGGGGAACCTCTTAAAGTGGAAAAGGGAACGCCAGATGTTCAGGAAAATAAGGTGGAGACCGAAATAGAAGAGGGAATCGATTTCAATGAGGATATTGAAGATAAGGAGGGAAAGGAGATCACTGTAAAAGACCCCTTTGAGGGACTCAACCGGGCTGTTTTCTGGTTCAATGACAAGTTCTATTTCCTCCTGCTAAAACCTGTCGCACGGGTGTACAGGATCTTCCCAACTCCAATCCGCACCTCCGTTTCAAACTTCTTCTCTAATGTGGGAACCCCCATACGTGTCTTAAATACACTCTTGCAAGGAAAAGGAAAGGATATGGGGAATGAGATCCTGCGTTTAATCATCAACAGTACCATCGGAATGGGCGGCCTTTTCGATGCTGCGAAAACTGGTTTTGGTATCTCGAAGAAGGAGGAAGATTTTGGCCAGACCCTCGGGGTATGGGGCATGGGGCCCGGGTACTACTCCGTTTTCCCTCTCATCGGGCCTTCCGACACGAGAGATACTTTAGGCCTGATCGTGGATATCTTCTCGGATCCGTTTACCTACCTATTGGAAACGGAAGAGTACCTGATCGTGAAAAGCGGAAAAACTGTGAACGAGACGTCCCTCGATAAAGATACGTACGAAGCTATCAAGAAACAGGCACTCGATCCCTACCTGTTCATCAGAAACGCATACGAACAGAGACGGTTGGGCTTGATACGGAAATGAGAATTATATTCTGTTGAGAAAGATTACCCTGGGAAACCCTACTAATCCAGGAGAGTCCCTGTAGACTACGGGAACACGATAAAAGGAGGTCCCATGTACAAATCGGTTTTCCCATATGTTCTCGCTGCCTTGCTCACACTTTGTCCCTTTCCTTCACAGGCTGCCCTCACCCCTACTGTCCAGGTGAAACAGACGGTAGAAACGATCATCCTGACGCTGAAGAACAATGATATGAACAAGTATACCCGTCGTGAGAAGATTGCCACTCTCATCAAAGAAAGGTTTGATTTCCGCGTCATGTCAAGAAGAGTCCTCGCCCTCAACTGGAAGCATGCCACCCCTGCTCAGAAAGACAGGTTCATCTCCCTTTTCACCGATCTCCTCAAGAACAGCTACATGGAACGGATTGAAGCCTACACCGACGAGAAGGTGAAATTTGTAAAGGAGAAGCGGAAAGGGAAAAAAGCTCTCGTAGATACGTTGATTGTCACGGAAAGTGTGGAGATCCCCATTCGGTACAAAGTCTTCTTGAAAAAAGGGGAATGGTTTATCTATGATGTGGTCATCGAAGAAGTGAGCCTGACGAGGAACTACAGAAGCAGTTACAAGGAAATCGTAAAGAAAGAGGGGATCGACGGTCTCCTCAGAAAAATGGAAAAGAAGATTAAAAATTCGGATAAGGATAAGAAAAAATGACCGAGGTATCAGACAAGCTATGTCTCTGGATGAAGGATGAACTCAGCTTATTCCCCTTCCTGGATGGGGATGACCTCGAGGAAATTCCCTGCTACTTCGAACTCATGGTGGCTCCAGAGGGAAAAATGGTGTGCAAAGAGGGGCAGATGTGTGACTTCGTCGCCTTCATCACCGATGGAAAACTGGAAATCAGGAAGGAGACGGAATTCAAGGGGAAACAGGTTGTGATCGGTGTGTACAGCAAAGGTTCCGTAATGGGGGAACTCTGCATCCTCGATAACCATCCCAGGGCGATCACCGCTGTTGCCCTGGAGGACACCACCCTGGTTGTCCTATCCCGTGAAAACTTCAACAAACTCATGGAGGAGTATCCTGAGATAGCTATGAAATTTATGAAGGGACTCCTGCTAGCGGTTTCCATTCGCCTTCGGAAATCCTACGACCGTCTGGCTTCAATTTTTTAATCATGAGAAAAGCAAAAGAGGGAGACAAAGTCACCATCTACTACAAAGGAACCCTCGATGATGGTTCGGTGTTTGACGAATCGGGGGAAGACGGCCCTCTTCGTATAACAGTTGACGAAGGGGAAGTACTCCCGGGAATAGACGAAGCACTCCTCGGGATGGAAATGGGGGAGAATAAACGGGTTACCATTCCCCCCGAAAAGGGGTTCGGCCGATACCTGAAAGAACTGCTAATCGAAGTAGACCTGAAAGAGTTCCCTGGAGGCGACCCCCCCACCATAGGGCAAACAATAGGAATCCCTCAAAAAGATGGAACAATCACAGACGTAATCGTGAAGAAGGTTTCCGGCACGAAGGTAACACTCGATGCGAATCATCCCCTTGCTGGGGAAACCCTCACTTTTCACTTGGAACTCATCAATATAGATCCCGGGGAATGAGAACTATCTCCCCCAAGTCCTCTCTTCGCCCTTCCCCCTCGCTTTACTTAATCACCACCTGATTTCCTTGACAGGGATAGTTGTGTAATTTACATTAGAGTTATACGTATTTTCGAAACACCGTTTGTATTTTGTATGATGATGGAGAGGGGGTTTTTGTCTCTTTCGTGGAAAGTGAGAGAATATTTGATTTCCTATACTTTGCAATTTCATGAGAAATCCTGGAGGTGGATATTTCACTATAACGGTGTTCCAATAAATGCTGACCAGTATTGATGATACGCCACAAACCTGTATCGGGAATTACTTCCATGTTCTTCCCCCGTTGGTCCCGAAAAAAAAGGAGGCATGCAATGTCCAAGAAGGAAAAAGAAAAAAAGAAGGAGAAGGAAGCGAAACAGCTTATCAACAGACGGGATTTCATCAAGGGAACCGTAGCGGGTACAGTTGCTGCGGGCATCGGTGCCAACATCATCATCCCAAGCAGGTCACTTGCAGCCAAGAAAACCCTGAAAATACTCCAGTGGAATCATTTCGTACCTGGCTATGACAAATGGTTCAACAACACCTATATCAAGGAGTGGGGGCAGAAGAACGACACGGAGGTCATTGTTGACAACATCGGCCTTGGTGGACTAAACGCCAGGGCAGCCGCCGAAGTCCAGGCACAAAAGGGGCATGACCTTTTCATGTTCCTCTGGCCGATGCCAGTCTATGAAGACCAGGTAATCGACCACGCCGAGATCTACCAGGAGTGCGAGAGGAAATACGGGAAGGCAATTCCCCTTGCCATAAGGAGCACGTACAACCCGAAGTCTAAGAAGTATTACGGATTTTCCGACAGCTATGTCCCTGACCCTGTGAACTACAGGACCGATCTGTGGGGTGATGTGGGAATGAAACCCAATACCTGGGATGATGTTCGCATAGGGGGAGGAAAGATAAAGAAGAAGCACAAGATCCCTGTGGGAATCGGCCTGTCCGCCGAGATCGATACTGGCATGGCCATGAGGGCAATCCTTTACTCCTTCGGGGGGTCTGTCCAGAACGAAGAGGGACAGCTCGTACTCCATTCAAAGCAAACTCTGGAGGCGATAAAGTTTGTAAAAGCCCTCTACAAAGAAACCATGACCCCGGAGGTGCTCTCCTGGGAAGCCTCCTCCAACAACCGGTTTATGCTTTCCGGCAAGGGATCTCTGGCGCTCAACGCGATCTCCATTACGAGGACTGGCGAAAACAAGAAAATCGCGGTGGCAGATAACATCGGACTGCTGAAAGCACCGAAAGGACCGGCAGGCCATATAGGGCTCGAGCACGTCATGGATGTCTACGCAATCTGGAAGTTCGCAGATAACATCGAAGGCGCGAAAAAGTTCCTGGTAGACTACATCGGGAACTTCCGGAAAGGATTCCTGGCAAGCGAGTTCTATAACTTCCCCTGCTTCCCAAAAACGGTTCCCGACTTGCAAAAACTGATTGCGAAGGATCCGAAGGCAAAGCCTGCGGACAAGTATAAGGTTCTCTCGGACGTTCTCACGTGGGCCAAGAATGTGGGATACCCCGGGTACGCCAGCGCGGCGACCAGCGAAGTGTTCAGCTCATGGGTAATCAATACAATGTTCGCCGAAGCGGCGACGGGAGCGCTCTCTCCCGAGGACGCCCTCAAAAAAGCCGACGCAAAATGCAAGCACATCTGGAAGAAGTGGATGGAGAAAGGGAAGATATAAACCATTGCAAGGATATGCAGCTCTTAGTTATATTTCCTGAATTACGGGGGTTCCCTGGCCTCTAGGGGGCCCCCTTTTTATTGTAAAAAAAGGCCGAGTATGGATATCAGTAAGGAGAATTGGGTACATGGCGATCGTCGAGGCAAGAGGGATAACAAAGCGCTTTGGTGACGTTGCCGCTGTGGACGGAGTTGACCTCCGGACCGGAGAGGGGGAATTCCTGGTTCTTCTCGGCCCCTCCGGGTCAGGGAAAACTACCCTCCTCCGAATGATCGCCGGTCTGGAAATGCAGACGGAAGGCGACATCCTAATCGGTGGTTCCGTTGTTAACAACCTCCCCCCGAGGGCTCGTAAAATCGCCATGGTTTTTCAGAGTTACGCCCTCTACCCCCACATGACGGTATTCAAGAACATCGCCTTTCCTCTAAAGGCACAGAAGGCCCCCCGGGAGCGGATTCGCGAAAGAGTCGAATGGGCAGTGTCCATGTTCGGAATCGAAAAGCTCACTGACCGGAAACCCCGGGAACTCTCTGGCGGTGAAAGGCAGAGAGTTGCCCTCGCCCGTGCCATGGTGGGAGAACCAAGCGTGTTTTTTCTCGATGAACCCCTCTCGACCCTTGATGCGA
>CAYSOQ010000048.1:0-7742 GCA_964432685.1 uncultured bacterium | reverse complement strand
GATAGGCACAGAGACACAGTGTATGAATGTCAGTTGTGGGGGCAGAGGAGGGGAGCGGAGAGAGAGATGAAACGAAGAAGAAGATCTTTGATCCCTTCTTCACTACGAAAGAGGGAGGGACAGGAATGGGCCTTGCTGTTACTTCCCGGATCGTCCAGATTCACGAGGGTTATATGGAAGTGAAAAGTGAACCCGGGAAAGGGTCGAGTTTCAAGGTAATCCTTCCAACAGGCCCTGAAGGGGTGAAATGACAGTCCACGTTGTGGGGGCGGGCCTCGCGGGGAGCGAAGCAGCCCTGGTCCTCGCGGCGGCGGGGGTAAAGGTAACACTTCATGAAATGAGGCCCCACCTGAAGACCCCTGCCCATCAAACCGATCATTTCGGCGAACTCGTTTGCAGCAATTCTCTTGGTTCCATGGATGTAATGAACGGGAAGGGGCTCCTGAAGAAGGAACTCTCCTTTTTCGGTTCCAATCTCCTTCATATCGCCAGGAGTGTATCTATCCCCGCAGGAAAAGCCCTTGCAGTGGACAGGTGGGCCTTCCAGACTGCTGTCACGGAAGTGGTGTACAGGGAGAAGAACATTGAAGTTGCACTGGGAGAGGTTACCGCACCCTTCCCTGGGGCTATCACTATTATTGCGACGGGCCCCCTGACTTCAGAGGGGATGAGCGGGGCCATTTCGAGGATGCTCGGGAGTGACCACCTCTATTTTTACGACGCTATTTCCCCCATCGTGGATGCCGACAGCCTGGACATGGAAGCGGGATTTTTCGCGAATCGCTACGGGAAGGGAGATGACTACCTGAACTTCCCGTTAACGAAGGAGGAGTTCGAAGGGTTTTATACAGACCTCTTAGAAGCGGACACGGTAACACCTCACCCCTTTGAAAAGGAGATTTTTTTTGAATCGTGCATGCCTATCGAGGTTATCGCCGGGAGGGGGGAAAAATCTCTTCTTTTCGGCCCCATGCGACCGGTTGGTCTCGTTGACCCCCATACGGGACGGGAACACTTCGCCGTAGTCCAGCTTCGGAGAGAGAATGCTTCGGGGAGCATGTACAACCTGGTGGGCTTCCAGACTCGAATGAAGCAGGGTGCGCAGAAGCACGTGTTTGCTCGGATTCCTGGGCTTAAGGATGCGAAATTCTTCAGGTACGGAAGCATTCACAGAAATACGTACATCAACTCTCCAGAGGCCCTTTCTCCCATCCTTCAACTAAAAAGCGATGAGAATATCTTCTTTGCAGGGCAGGTCTGTGGGGTGGAAGGGTACGTGGAATCCATTTCCGCGGGCCTCGTGGCGGGTGTCAATGTTGCGATGAAACTCAGGGGAGAAGACCCCCTTGTGTTCCCCCCCTCTACCATGACGGGAGCCCTTATGAACCATATAAGTTCATCATCTGGAAAGAATTTTCAGCCCTCGAACGCCAATTACGGTCTTCTACCGCGGCCCGGTCGGCCTCACAGAAAGGCGGACAGGAGGGAGTTGCAAGCCACCTATGCCCTTGAGAAAGCCCTGCAGTTCAAGGATTTATACTTCAAATACGATCCTTTATGTGTTATGAAGTAGATTTTCACCCCTGATGGGTCGTAAAAGATGAATGCGTTAATCGAAGAGTTTTTGGGGTACCTTTCTGATGTGAGGGGTTATTCCCCTGCTACCATCAGGGGATATCGTTCTGACCTCAGTGATTTTTCCCGCTTTATCAGGCGGGAATTGGGGAAAGGTAAGGAGGACCACCGGGAGGGGTTCCCTCTTCTCGATGAGGAGAAAGTGAGGGGGTACGTGGCCAGTCTCTACGGGCACCTTTCCGTGTCGACAGTTGCGAGGCGCCTGTCTTCCATGAGATCTTTTTTCCGGTACCATGTGAGAAGAGGTAATCTGGGGAAAAGCCCTCTGTCCTCGATCCGGGTGCCTAAGATAAAACAGAAAGTTCCACCCTTTATCGCTCCTGACGAAGTTGAGTTGCTCATACATGCCTGTCCATCGGTGGATTTCTCCACCAGGCGTGACTGTGCGATTATCGAGCTTCTCTACTCCTCCGGGCTGCGAGTGGGAGAGCTTACTTCCCTCAACCTGGACAACTATATTGAAGGAGCGGGCATTCTCCGGGTGCGGGGAAAGGGAGGAAAGGAAAGGGTTGTCCCCGTGGGAAAGTATGCTGCGGTTTCTCTCTCGGAATATCTCGAGGAGCGGGAAAAGATGCTTAGAGAAAAAGGAGTAGAGGAAAAGGCCGTATTTCTGAACAAATCCGGTTCCCGCTTAACGGCGCGTAGTGTGAACCGCATCTTGAAACGAAGAGCCTCCCTGGCGGGTATTTCGAAAAGGATCAGCCCCCACACCCTGCGCCACACCTTTGCCACTCACCTTCTTGGGGCGGGGGCGGACTTGCGGTCGATACAGGAGATGCTCGGACATGCCAGCCTCGTGACGACGCAGCGCTACACACAGGTGGATATGGTCCACCTGGCAAGGGTATACGACAGGGCATTTCCCAGGGCGAGGAAGAAAAATGGCCATAAAAAATAGGGATGAAGGTGAGAAGATGAGAGGGACCACAGTTATCGCCGTAAAGCGGGAAGGAAAAACCGCCATGGCCGGGGACGGCCAGGTGACAATGGGCAGTACAGTGATGAAAAAGGGTGCGAGAAAGGTGAGGAAGATCTACGATGGAAATGTACTCGTAGGATTTGCAGGGTCCACGGCTGACTCCATCACCCTATTCGAAAGGCTCGAGAAGAAGCTACTGGAATTCAGTGGGAATCTTACTAGAGCGGCAGTGGAGCTTGCCAAGGATTGGAGGACCGACAAGGTTCTCAGACGCCTTGAAGCTCTCATGATCGCTGCTGACGTGGATCATCTATTTCTCATTTCCGGTTCGGGGGATGTCCTGGAGCCTGACGATGGACTTGTAGGAATCGGATCCGGAGGGGCCTTCGCCCTGGCAGCTGGAAGGGCCCTTGTTGGGCATACTGACCTGGCCGCGAAAGAGATAGCCCTGGAATCCCTGGCAGTTGCCGCTGAGATATGCATTTATACAAATGATTCGATTACGGTTGAGGAGGTTTGATGGTGGGCAGAGACCTGGCGGAAAAATACCTCACACCACGTCAGACTGTGGAGATGCTCGACCGTTTCATAGTGGGCCAGCGAGACGCCAAAAAGGCAGTGGCCATTGCACTAAGGAACCGCTGGAGAAGGCAGCAGGTTCCCGAGAGCCTCAGGGATGAGATCGCCCCCAAGAACATAATCATGATCGGCCCAACTGGAGTTGGAAAAACTGAGATCGCAAGGAGGCTGGCGAGGCTTGCCGGAGCTCCCTTTCTCAAAGTTGAAGCATCCAAGTTTACCGAGGTAGGTTACGTGGGGAGGGACGTGGAGGCGATCATACGGGATCTTGCTGGCATAGCAGTGAACCAGGTGAAAAAGGAAGAGATGGACAAGGTCAAAGAGAAGGCGAGGAGCTTAGCAGAAGAGAGGGTGCTGGACATCCTCCTGCCCGGGGGAACTGTCAGGACACCTTCTGTGGCCGAGGGAGCCACTAACCATGGAGAGTCAAAGACAAGGGAAAAACTGAAGAAGCTGATGAAAGAGGGGAAGCTGGACGACCGGATCTTGGAGGTGGAGGTAAAGGAGACGCAGGTTCCCGTCATCGATATTATGGGGATGGGGGGTACTGGTGAGATGGATGAGGGGATCCGCGATATGATCGGGAATTTTTTCCCCAAGCGGGGGAAACGCAGGAAGGTGAATTTGAAGGATGCTCTCGAAATTCTCACGGTTGAGGAGGGAAACCGCCTGGTGGACGATGAGAAGGTCAAGAAAATAGCCATAGAGAAGGTTGAGCAGACAGGGATCGTCTTCATAGACGAGATTGATAAAATTGCGGGGAAGGGAAGCGGAGCGGGCCCCGATGTGTCCCGCGAAGGTGTCCAGAGGGATCTTCTGCCCATCATCGAGGGATCAAATGTGAACACAAAGTATGGGATGATCAAGTCAGATCATATCCTTTTTGTGGCCGCAGGGGCGTTCCATGTTTCAAAACCTTCGGATCTCATACCGGAAATGCAGGGCCGCTTTCCGATAAGGGTGGAGCTTCAATCCCTCACCAGGGATGATTTCGTGAAGATCCTCACCGAACCCGAGAACGCCCTCACAAGACAGTACCGGGAACTGATGAAGACCGAAGAAGTGGAAATAAAGTTCACCTCCGATGCGATCGAGAAGATTGCGGAAATGTCATGTGATGTAAACGATAAAACGGAGAATATCGGGGCGAGGAGGCTCCATACCATCATGGAAAAACTCCTCGAAGAGATTTCCTTTGAGGCTCCGGGGCTGGCAGGGCAGAAGATCGTCATAGATGGGGAATACGTCGAGGAAAAGCTGAGGGACATGGTTCAGGATCTGGACCTGAGCCGGTATATTCTCTGAGGGGATATTACCTTGGAAAAGGCTAAGAAAAGAGCGGAAATACTGGTTGATGCCCTTCCGTATATACGGGAATTTTCAGGGAAAACCGTCGTGATCAAGTATGGTGGGGCTGCAATGGTGGAAGAGGATTTAAAGGCTGCCTTTGCCATAGATGTTGTCCTTCTCCGGTATGTGGGCATTTACCCGGTGGTTGTACACGGAGGGGGTCCCCAGATAGGTGAGATTCTCAAGAAGATGGGTAAAAAAACGGAGTTCGTGAGAGGGTTGCGCATCACCGATGATGAGACTATGGATATCGTCGAGATGGTCCTCGTTGGAAAAGTGAACAAGGAAATCGTGGCCCTCATCAATAGGAACGGGGGAAAAGCGGCGGGACTTTCCGGGAAGGATGGAACCCTCATCGAGGCGGAGAAGTTCCACTTCCCACCGGAAGGGGAGGATATTACTCCGGAGATCGTCGATATCGGGAAGGTGGGGTTGGTGAAAAAAGTGAACCCGGAAGTCATATCTATGATGATGAGGGAAGGGTTCATCCCTGTGATTGCCCCTGTAGGTGTGGGGAATGATGGGGAAACTTACAACATTAACGCCGATATGGTAGCAGGCTCTGTTGCCAGGGCCCTCTCCGCGGAAAAACTGATCCTGCTTACCGATGTGGAAGGTGTACTGACCGGGGAGGGGGAACTCATATCTTCAATCTCTTCGAGAAACGCTAAGGAGTCCATTGCCGATGGAAGGGTTTCAGGTGGAATGATCCCCAAACTCGAATGCGGGATCCATGCCCTCTCAGGGGGTGTGAGAAAGGTTCACGTGATCAACGGGAAGGTGAAGCACAGTATTATCCTCGAAATGTTTACTTCCAGGGGGATAGGAACGGAAATCGTGAGTGATGCTCAGGGGGAGACATGAGGGAGGTGAAGGAATTGACGGATACGTACCATACTCCCAATTACAAGAGGTTCGACAGGGTCTTCGTACGGGGGGAGGGGTCCTATCTCTTTGATGATGAGGGCAGAAAGTACCTCGATTTTCTCACGGGCATTTCCGTTACGGTCCTGGGACATTCAGACCCTTTAGTGGTGGCGGCAGCAGTTTCCCAGGCGGAAAAGCTGTTCCACGTGTCCAACCTGTTCTACGTACCCAGCCAGGCGGCTCTCCTGAAGGAGCTTGCCGCTGTGTTTCCATGGAAGGGAAAAGTTTTTTTCTGTAACAGTGGAAGCGAGGCGGTGGAGGGTGCCATCAAGCTTGTCCGGAAGTTCAGGAAGGACAAGGGAAAGGGAGGTCATAAGATCATTTCATTCCGCGGTTCTTTTCACGGAAGGACATACGGTTCCCTCTCTGCAACTGCACAGGAGAAATTGCACGCCGGGTTCGAACCAATGCTTCCCGGGTTCTCTTATGTTGAGAGGGGGGACAGGGCTGGCTACTTGAAGGCACTGGAAGATGATACCTGCGGCGTTCTCTTCGAGCCTGTTCAAGGAGAGGGAGGAGTATTCCCTTTCGAGAGGGACTTTCTGGATTTCGTCTGCAGGGAGGCAGCAGAGCGTGACGTGGTTGTGATCTGTGACGAAATCCAATCAGGCATGGGGCGTACTGGAACATTCTTCGCTTTCGAACAGTTTGGAATCGTGCCCCAGGTTATAACCATGGCGAAAGGGATTGCAAACGGGCTTCCTTTGGGGGTTGTAGCCGCGGTTGAGGAGGTAGCATCCTCCTTCACTCCGGGGTCCCACGGAAGCACCTTTGGAGGGAATCCCGTTTCCTGTGCTGCCGCAGTAGAGGTAGTGAGGAAGGTGAGGGAACCCGGTTTTCTTGAAAACGTTGATGGGAAGGGCCGTCACCTCAGGGAGAATCTCGAAGCGCTCATGGGAGATATACCGGAAATAGTGGATGTTCGCGGGATGGGCCTCATGCTGGGGGTCGTTTTTTCCTCGCCATGTAAGAACCTGGTTGATAAGTGCCTGGGAAAGGGACTCATCGTGAATTGCACAGAAGAGACTGTGCTGCGACTCCTCCCCCCCCTCACGGTGGAGAGGGATGAGATCGACGAAGCGGTGGCGATTCTCCGGAATGTTCTCGAAGAGGGGGTCTCATGAAAAAGGATCTCCTAAAGATATCCGATCTGTCCCGGGATGATATCCTCTCCCTGGTTACGAGAGGGAGGGAATTGAAGGAAATGCGCCGCAAGGGGCACTCACACACTCCCCTTTCGGGTAAGACTCTTTCCATGATATTTCAGAAATCATCAACGAGAACGAGGGTTTCCTTCGAGGTGGGGATGAGTCAGCTTGGAGGGCACGCCCTTTTCCTGAGTCCCGGAGATACACAGATCGGAAGGGGTGAAGAAATCCGAGATACGGCGAGAGTATTGTCAGGTTACGTGGATGGCATCATGATACGAACCTACCGACAGGAAGAGGTGGAAGAATTCGCTGAATTCGCCACTGTCCCGGTTATCAACGGGCTTACAGACCTGCACCATCCCTGTCAGGTCCTTGGAGACCTCATGACGGCGGCGGAAGAGGGAAAGGAGATCACAGAGATGGTTGTGACCTTTGTGGGCGACGGGAATAACGTGGCGAACTCCTGGGTCGAAGCCTCTTGTATACTCGGATTTGAGTTGAGGGTTGTCTGCCCTTCAGGATATGAACCGGACTCGTCCGTGATGCCTTCTGATCCTGGGTCTTCCAGTGTCGAGATTGTGAGGGATCCCCTGAAGGGAGCCGCAGGCGCCGATATCCTATATACAGACGTGTGGACGAGTATGGGGCAGGAAGAAGAAAGGCTGGCCAGGGAGGAAGCCTTTCGAGGGTACACCATAGATTCTCTCCTTCTCTCCAGGGCCGGGAGTGAGGCTCGGGTGATGCACTGCCTCCCTGCGCACAGGGGGAAAGAGATCACAGACGATGTTTTGGAGGGTTACCAGTCATCCATCTTCCCACAGGCCGAAAACCGGCTCCATATCCAGAAGGCGATACTGGAAACCTTATTGAAATAGGAAAAATAGTTTAGAGTTCAGGGAAAAAATAAAAAATAGCAACAAGATGGCTGGTTTCAAATAAAGATGTTTCAATAAAAAGAAGTTTCAACTAACCATGTTTCAAGAAAAAAAATAAGATAGGTTGTGATGAAATGTGTTCAGGTGAAACAGGCATATGTGTTTTCATATCAATGAAACTTATGGAGTGAAATAAGCCTTAAGTCAGCAGGTTTTTTTAGGAACCAGGAACCAGGAATTAGGAACTAGGAACTAGGAATTAGGAACTACTTTGAGGAGGGTTCGATGAAAGGTGTAAATAAGGTG
>CAYSOQ010000047.1:0-7829 GCA_964432685.1 uncultured bacterium | reverse complement strand
GCAATCACGAGAGACCGCTCGGTGAAGATGCTCATGGATACCCCCAGATTTTATTTAACCTTCGAGAAGGTCATCACCGTATTTCCCCCCGAACCCAGATCCTTCACCTTCGATTTCATCACCGTGTGTATCCCGTCCACTTCCTTTACCTCGAGGGCCTCCACTCTCCTGTACATTTTCCCGTGGCGGTCGAAATACTCCGCTTTCACGGGAAGGAAAGTTTTTTTGTCGATCCAGATCGTGTAGCGGGAAAACTCCACGCTCCCGGGGTTCTTTGGAACGTTTTCGAGGACGTAGTGTTTGGCCGTTTCCTCCTTCAAAGTATGTGTGTCCTCTACTATGCTGCGTCCCGACACGTCTTCGTAGAAGAAGTGGGACCCCACAAAACTCGTCCGTTTATCCGATGAAGCGATCCGTTTCACAAGGTCGAGAGCAGGGAGATAGAGCCAGCGGTCATCGTCTCCCGGCACTTTCTTGTGAACCATAAAAACGGTTTTTCTAACATCACCTGGCTTGTGAAAGTAGACGTAGTAATCCTGCCTGCCACCATCTTTCAGGTCCTTTCGCAGGATAGTGAACTCCCTCACCCGGCTCCGTCCCTGGCTGTCCGTAATCGTTAATGTAGCCCTAGCAACCCCGTCGTCTCCACCGTAATAGGAAGCGAGGTTAGCTTTTGCGACGATCTCGTCAACCGTGATGGACCAGGAAACCTTAAATGGAAATATTAGAATAAGAGCAGTCAACATGGTAAGTATCTTTTTGTTCATAAAATATTTCCTATATGGCAGTTTCATAATACCCCTCCTTTCTAATTTACGGAGTTGCCAGGTTCTTCCAATCCGTCTTCTCCCTCTCTGAAGAGAACCTTCCTGAGGCTCTGAACGAGAGCAGGCAATATCATCAGAGTAGCCAGCCCGGACACGGACATGATTGTAGCCAGGAGTATCCCCACACTCCTGTATGGGTTGAGGTTCGACAGGAGGAGGGGGAGAAAACCCACAGCAATGATAATCGCATTCCTGGTGATGGCCCTCGCAGGAGCTCCCGACATGATTATAGAAGCCTCCTTCCAGGAGGGCACATCCTTCCTCACTTCTTTCCCCCGCTCTATGAAGTGGATGGCGAAGTCTATGCTCATCCCCAGGGTAAGGCTTGAAAGAATAGCCAGGACCATGTCGTAGTCTTTTCCGATGAGACCAACCGTCCCGTAGAGGAGAGTGATAGTCACAGACAGGGGAATCATTGAGAGGACGCCCCATAGGAAGGAACGGAAGAGGAATATCATCATGACCAGGACAATCCCGAAACTCCCCAGGAGGCTGTAGAGCATTCCGAAAACCATCTTTTCCTGCCACACCACGTTCAGGTAGGTGAGTCCTGCCCAGGAATGTAGGAGAGGTGCGGGAGGTGGATTCTCTGCAAGGTACCGATCCACCTCTTCTACAACCACCTCCATATCCTTGTTGTCCCCGCTTTTCAGCTGAACCCATAGGTTTAAACGCCTGAAATCGGGAGTCACGAAGTGCCACAGATCATCCGGGTCGTGGCTCCCCTGGAATGAGAGGACCGTCTGGGCGACTGCTGCAGAGGTACCTGGAATGCGAAAGTTTTCTGGTCGTCCCTCGAGGAGCTCCATATAGACCTTTTTCACCAGGTCCGTAAGCCCATTCGATTTTCCGACTACCCCGCTTCTTGAAAGGTCTTTCTGCAGTTTTTCCACGTACCTCAGGATTCCCGGGTTTTTAAATGTGTGTGTGGCAGTCCTCAGGTTTTCAAGCCCTTCCCCGATGCGGTCCACTTCGTCCAAAAGAGCATCACTCCTATTCTGGAACTTCCCGGCGAGAATATTATATTCCTCGATTACCCCTTCAATATATTTCGTGATCGAAGGTTTTTCCGACTGCTCCTCCTTATTTGATAGCTCTTCCAGTTTCGTCCTCAACCCTCCAAGGAGCACAGTAACCTGAGAATATTTTGTCTTCCTCTTTTCCTCTTCAATAAAACGGTTAACCTTCTTTACCTCCTCCTTGAAGGACTTTTCTGTCGAGGGAGGTTCTAAGACGAGGTAGGCCTCGTATGTCCCTCCGAAGTGCCGGTTAAGCACCTCGTCGGAAACCCTCACGGGATGGCTCTTCACGAACCACTTCACCGGGTTGTCGTTGATCTGAATCCGGGTGATGCCGTAGGCCGATACGGCCAGGATCGCCGCCGTCCCCACGAGGAAGAGCTTCGCATGAACACGTGAGGCCTTCCCCACCCCGTGGAGAATCCTGGCAAGAAAAGACTCCTCATCCTCTTCATGGTCCTCCGCCTTCGCCCCGAAGTGTTCCAGGTTCCTCTCGGGGATAAAAATCATTATGTAAGCCGGAACCAGGGTCACAGTGAGTATCCACGCCACGAACACACCGAAGGCCACGAATATACCGAAGACCCGGACAGGGGGGATAGGCGCAAGGGCAAGGCTTCCAAACCCAACAATGGTGGTCAGGCTCGTGTAGAGCATGGGTACGAAGAGCTCTCCCGTCACTACCTCCAGGGTCTTTTTCCTGTCTCTGTACTGCTGGTACCGATCGAAGAAGACCGAGAGTATATGGACGGAGTCCACCACAGCGATGGGCATGAGGAATATTGGGATCATGGAGCTCATGATGTGGACGGTGTTCCCCGTAGCGATGAGCGTCCCCATGGTTATAAACACGGTGAGGATCGCCACGATCATGGGAGACACCACGAGGATGACCTTTCTGAAGAAATAGAGCATGAGAAGGAAGATGATGAGGCACGCAAGGGGAGCCGAGATGGCCATTTGCTTGAACATCTGCACTCCGAAGGTATCTTCCGCAACAGGGAGCCCAGTGATGTGGTATGCCTCGTTCCCCCGGGGCTCCTGGTCGATGATCCTGGTCACCTTCTGGCTCACCCGGTGGGCGATACTCTTCTTCTCGATGGGGATGTAGATGGCTAAGGCCTTCCCATCCTCGCTCACAAGAGTCCCCTTAAGGAGAGGGTTGGACATGGCCCTCTCCCGTATCTCGAGTGCCTCTCTCCTGGATCTGGGAGGACTTTCCATCAGGAACTTGAAGCGCACCGACCCGGGACCGGACTGAAGGATGTCATCTATCCGATTGAGTGACATGAGATCTTGAACCACCACCCCCTCGATTCCCTCGATCTTCTCTGCAATTCTGTAAACTTTCGAGAGGGTCTCCGGGTTGAACACCCCATTCTCATCCACCTCGTTCACCACACCGAGTACTACCATGTCGGAGAGAGAGAATTCCTCCTTCACTTTTTTGTGGAATAAACGCACCGGCTCCATTTTGCTCAACATGTTCTCCGGATCCGTGTCGACCTTGAAATGTGTCACCCTTAAAAGAGATATGGCCGTGATAATCAGCACAATGGCTACAACCATCTTTGGGTATTTAATGGAAAAGTCGGTAATCTTTCTGCCCATCTATCTTCTCCCTTCCAGGTGGCCAGAGTTAACCGGAAAACCCGGAGAATTATGCGAAGATAACAGCAATTAGAGTGCCAAATATGCTACCTGGACAAATCATACCTTGAATCGAGGAGTTATCCAATTTTATCTCGAAAGGCAACCATCCAGGGAGGTCCGATAGCAGCGCAACTACGCAACATAATGTTTTATCTTGTTGCACCAGGTTGTGTGTGTATCCGATTATTAAGCCAGGGTAACGGGGGCATTGGGAATCACGTAGAACATAACCGCGAGATAATGGCAGGCACTACCCCCCAGCACGAAGAGGTGCCAGATTGCATGATTGTAGGGTATCTTCTCCACTACATAGAAGACTACTCCCGCTGTGTAGAGTAATCCACCTGCCGTGAGCCACCAGACCCCTCCCCTCGGAAGTATATTCAGTAGTGGTTTCGCCGCGATCACGATGAGCCATCCCATAGCGAGGTAGGTAATGAGAGATAATGTCTCGAAACGCCCTGTAAAAAAGACCTTGAATAAAATGCCGACTATTGTAAACCCCCATACCAGCCCGAACAAAGTCCACCCAAGAGACCCCTTAAGGCTCACAAGCGTGAAGGGGGTGTAGGACCCTGCGATGAGCAGGTATATCGAAGCATGGTCGAGAATCTTGAAGAGGTGCTTCACCCTTTCGGACCGAAACACATGGTAAAGTGTGGTGGCGCCATAGGAGAAGACCAGGGTAACTCCATAGATGGTGCTGCTCGTGATATGCCACACATTTCCGTGGATACTCGAGGCTACAATGAGGAGGACGAGCCCCACCACGCTTAGCAGGAGGCCCACACCGGCGGTCACGCCGTTGGCCACCTCCTCCCGGAAAACACTTTTCTCTTCAAGACACTTCACCATTTACAGCTTCCCTGAAGGCAGAAACGAGAGTTTCGGGATAGTGAGCCCCCGTTAACAGGTATTCCCCATTCAGAATGAAACTTGGCACGGAATGAATGCCGAGGCGCTGCCCCATCCCCTCTTCTTTTATGACTGCCTGGGTGCTCCTTTCATCCCCGAAGAGCAACTCTATATCCGCCCCCTCCATCCCTGTCCTTCCTGCCACCGAGGCGAGAATATCCCTGTCACCAACATCTTTTCCCTCGCAGAAATAGGCTCGAAACAGAGCCTCCACAACAGCGTCCTGGTGCCCCTCCTTTTCCGCCGTCCATATCAAACGGTGGGCATCTCGAGTATTGGGGGAGCGTTCGATTTTATCAATCTTCATGTGGATCTCTTCCTGGCGCGCCGCTTCCCTCACACTTGCGTCCATCTCGGCGAGTTTTTCCGAACCCCCGAACTTTGCGGTGAGATAGGATGTCCTCTCCATCCCTCCCTTCGGCATCTGGGGGTTCAGTTCGAAGGGGAGCCATGTAACGTAAGTTTCATGCCTGTCACCCATCATTTCGAGAGCTTTTTCCATCCTTCGCTTCCCAATGTAACACCAGGGGCACACCACGTCGGAGAATATATCGATTCTGAGAATCACCGGGTGTCCACCTTGATAAGTGCCCCACTTTTCACGTCAAAGAGGAATCCGTACACTTCAATATCCGCAGGGACGAGGGGATGTGACAGGATCCTAGAAACATCGGACCTGACACTTTCTTCCTGGTTCCGTATGGGCAGCCAATCTATGTAGTTCCCCTCAATGGAGCCGGGACCGGCTCCGGTATCCACCCATTCTTTCCCGTCAAATTTTGCAGTTTCCAGGCTTTTAACAAGAAGGCTTCCCATCACTTCGTTGGTAAACGTCTCCATCCCGCAATCGGTATGATGGATCACCAACCAGAGCCGTGTCCCCAGGAGTTTTTGGGATATGACGAGAGAGCGGATTGCGTCGTCGCTCGCCCGTCCTCCCCCGTTGCGTACTACGTGGGCGTCACCCACGTCCAGCCCGCAGAACCGCAGCGGGTCGAGCCGTGCATCCATACAGGTCAGGATCGCCACCTGCTTGCCAGGCGGCATTGGGAGCTTTCCTTTTGCCCCGAATTGTTTCGAGTAAGCCTGGTTCGCCGATACTATTTTTTCGATTTGTGGGTCCAAAGAATCACCTCCATTCTTTATTGGAAACCTGGTTCCCTATATAATGAGATAGGGAAAGACAACGGACCGATTCAGCCCGAAAATGGCCAACCCTCTTTCCCTTGGACTTGGTGAAGGTAGTCTGAGCCTTTTGGTATTGAACACTTATTCGTAAAGAGGAGGGATCCATGTGTCAATTCTGCCATACCCATGGCGAAGGGGAGAAATGGTACCTCAATGCGAAAAATTACTCGGAAGATCTCTTGAGTGATCTTAGAAGGCGGAAATTCATAAAAGATTTTTTCCGGGACCCCGAATCTCTGGGAGACGACCTGAGGCAGATGGAGAAGCTTGACAGGGCTCCCCCTTTCGTCAGACGTGCTATCTCGTGGCAAATTACCAGAAAGATGAAGAAGAACCACTTCGGGCAGGTAGTGCCCATCGAGGATATCGAGCGTATTTTCGATTTCATGGGATCGATTGTTCGGGTAGCATGCATTTGCCGCAACACCACTCTCGGATCGGAGCACCGCTACTGCTACGGGATTAGCCTCTCTCCCGATGGAGGCCCCATGAGGGACATCATCCGGGAAGTAAGCCCCACCTTTATGACAGGCCCCGACACAGCAGGCCTGGAAGTCCTAACCAGGGAGGAGGCCCTCGAAGCCTTTCGCCATCACGAAAGTGAAGGGCTCTGCCACACAGTCTGGACCTTCGTGGCTCCCTTTATCGGTGGAATCTGCAACTGCGACCGGACAGATTGCATGGCCATGAGGGCCCAGCTAACCCATGAAATTCCCGTAATGTTCCGCGCCGAGTACGAGGCTGAGATCGACCTCGACCTCTGCAACGGATGCCGGTCGTGTATGCGCCTGTGCCAGTTCGGTGCCATCAGTTACAGCCCTTCGAGGAAAAAATCGATGATCGACCTGAAGCGCTGCTACGGGTGCGGCGTCTGCCGCGCGGGCTGCGTGAGAGATGCCATCTACCTTCGGGAACGGGCGGCCATTCCCGCCATCCAGTAATTCCGGGGGGGAACAACCGGCCGGGGATAATCGGGCCTTACTCCTTACATTCTCCGATACGCTTCCCGTTGATATGAGTAATCATCCCCATCCCCCTCTTACGTGATTTCTTTGGAGTCATGGTCATCGTGCCTTCGAAAGTGTCCCCCTTGTACGTCATCTTTCCCGAAGCTTTCATGGCATTTTTTCCGCTGCATTCTACGACCCAGGTCACGGTATTGCCCTTTATCGTCTGGTCTGTAATCTTACAGTCCTCATTCTTTTCCTGTCCCTTCGGCACCATGTTCTTCTTTGTCAGGCATTGGGTAGATTTATTCGTGGGCATCTGCATGGACATTCCGGGCATCTCCATCTTTGTGGAGATTTCCCATAAACCTTCATGCATATTCATGCCGGCAAATGAAACCGTTGACCAAAGAAAAACCAGGGTGATTGTTACCGCCAGGGCTACTCTCTTTCCCATATCCTTCTCCTCCTTTTATCGAGTATTCTTATTTTTCCCGGTGTTATAGTTTCGGAGTCAACTTCGTTCAGATCACTTAAGCGCATGTTATCTTCTCATCTTTGTGGGCGCTATGGGAAGGGAAAAATGACTCGAGATAGTGGGTCTTGCGGACGGATTAGAACCCCATGGGAATCCCGGGTAGACATTTAGGCTTCTAACTTTTATGAAGAATTCTTTGTGCCTTGCGGGAACGGATGGGCTCATCCTCGCTGAAAGGTATGGCAACACATGGAAAGTGGCAGGAAAATCCCTTTCGGGTCACTCCCTTTCCTGTGTGGTTGCCGAGGGTTCCCTGATCCTGGTGGGAACTTCCTCCGGTCTCTTCCGCTCTGCCGACGGTGGGAAAAACTGGAGGAAGGTCGAAGGAGACATTGCAAGAGCTCATCTGCGCTGGTTGGCTTCCCCCCGTGAAGAGGGTGCCCTTTATCTGGCAGGCACTGAGCCTGCGGGAATATATGTATCTCACGACGAAGGGAATACATGGGTGGGATGCCCCGAGGTTGAGAGGATACGGGACAACTTCGGCTGGTACCTCCCCTACTCGCCGGAAGCAGGTTGCGTCCGCGGCTTTACCCTCTCCCTGACAGATCCCCACGGCGGAAAAGTATACGCTGCAGTAGAGGTAGGAGGCGTCCTCGTGTCAACCGATGGGGGTACAAGTTGGAAACTGGTTGAGGGAAGTGACGGGAGCGCGGGTATGGAGCGGGGCAGCGTGCCTGTGACTCTGACTGATGTGGAGTCTGCTACGGTTGCCCACTCGTAGACCTCTCCTGTCCAAGCA
>CAYSOQ010000046.1:0-7853 GCA_964432685.1 uncultured bacterium | reverse complement strand
AATGTACCGGGATAGGGGAACACAACCCGGGATGGTTCGAGGGATCTGATTTCGTTCAATACTCCCCCATCCCTTCCTATGAAAAAAGCATCAATGGAAAATTTCATGAAGAACGTATGGATTCCCCTGCATGGAAAAAGCAACACGGGACTTACCACTTCAACCTCATTTTTTCCAGCGATTCCCCCCAATCGACTGAAGAAGGTGTCCAGGAGTCGGGCCTCACACAACCGTTTCCCATCCGCGTTGTAAACTGTAAACATTTTAATCTCACTATTTTCCAGGATACAGACTCCTCACCATCCTTCCCGGGGCTCCCCACTTCGACCTTTTAATGGACCGGTCCAGGGAAAGGAGGATATTTGACCTCTTAAAAATATGGATGTCTCAAGGGGGTTTCCCTGTACTATACTACTTTCAAAGGGGATGGGAATAATGGTGTCAGAAAACTTTTTTAATATATCGCCATGGTTCTAAAATTCCTTCTTCGCACATCCGTTATCGTTTCGTTCCTGCTCGCCGGCATTTTTGTCGGCATCGTAATCATCTACTTTTTAGCCCCCCTGCCGGATGTGTCAGAACTGAGAAATTTCAAGCCCTTGAATGCAACAAAAATATATGACAGGGAAGGGAGGGTAGTCGCCGAGCTTGGGATCGAAAGGAGGAATACGATTCCCTCGGCCCAGATCCCTCCGCTAATGAAAGCAGCATTCATCGCCGCGGAGGACGCGAGATTTTTTTCTCACCTGGGTGTAGATATTCCCGGGATCATAAGAGCCTTGATTAAAGACATTACGAAGATGCGCTTCTACCAGGGAGGCTCAACAATCACCCAGCAGTTGGTCAAACTCCTCTATCTGACCCCCGAAAAGAGTGTAAAGAGGAAGATTCTCGAGATGCTTTTGGCGGTGAAGGTGGAAAAAAAATTAACGAAAGATGAAATCCTCGAGCTATATCTCAACCAGATTTACCTGGGCCACGGGTCCTACGGAATAGATGCTGCATCGAGATCCTTCTTCGGGAAAAGTCCCCGTGAACTCTCCCTGGGGGAAATCTCGCTCCTGGCGGGATTGCCCAAGGCACCCGCTTTCTACTCCCCTAACAAACATATGGGGAGAGCCCTCATTAGACGGAAATACGTCCTCGGGAGGATGGTGGAAGATGGGTATATCACAAAGTACGACGCCCGTATTGCTGCGGCTCTGCCCGTAAAACTCTCCCAGAGGGAGAACCAGAAGAAGGGATCGTATTTCGTTGAATACGTCCGGGGGTACCTGCTCAAAAAATATGGCTACGATATGCTCTACAAAGGGGGCCTCCGGGTGTATACGACACTATCGACGGATTTGCAGGAGGAAGCCGATAATAGCCTGAATGAATGGTTGGAGAAACTCGAGGTAGATATCCATCCCCCCGTAAAAGAGCCCAGGGTAACGGAAGAACCCCCCTATGTCGGCCTGGAGGAAGTTGAAAAACTCCAGGGTGCACTTATATCGATGGACATCAAGACGGGAGAAGTCCTGGCCATGGTGGGAGGACGGGATTTTTCCGAATCTCAGTTCAATCGTGCCATCCAGTCGAAAAGGCAGCCCGGTTCTGCGTTCAAACCGCTTATCTACGCAGCGGCGATCCACGCAGGGTTCACCCCTGCCGACAGGATTGACGATCTTCCTGTGGAATATATTAAGAATGAAGAGGAAAACTGGCGGCCATCGAACTACGACAATAAATTTCTCGGCCCCATCACTTTACGTGATGCACTCGCAAAGTCTCGAAACCTGGCAACTGTCCGGCTTCTCAAAAAAGTAGGGATCAAGCCCACCATAGATATGGCGGAAAAGCTCGGGATCTCAGCCTCTATCCCACGGGACCTTTCGATCTCCCTGGGGAGCATGTCCCTCTCCCTTCTGTCCCTTTGTGAAGCCTATGCAACAATTGGAAACATGGGGCTCAGGCCACATCCCCTGTTTATCAGAGAAGTGGATGATCAGGCCGGGGATCTCCTTGAGAGAAACAAGCCAGTTGTGACAAGGGGTGTCTCCCAGGAAACAGCATATATCATGACATACATGCTGAAATCGGTTATAAAGAGCGGCACGGGGAGGAGGGCAAGGTTCCTCGGGAACAACCTTGCAGGAAAAACAGGCACCACCAACGATTTTGTGGATGCCTGGTTCATCGGGTTTTCACCCAGGGTACTTACAGGAGTATGGGTCGGATTCGACACACCCATCTCTATGGGCAAGGGAAAAACTGGTGCTGTGGCAGCGCTGCCTATATGGACGAGGTACATGAAAAAAGCGATTTTAAAATACCCGTCGAAAGATTTCACCCTCGCCCCTGGAATCATCTTCGCCCGTGTGGATGGGAAAACCGGAGTTCCCACGGGAACCCAGAGGGGGATAATGATGCCCTTCAAACTGGGGCACGCCCCTCAAGTGACGGATGGAACGAAGGGAAGGCCTGGGATGGACAGGAAGAACTTAAGAGATGACATCTTATAATAAGGGAGTTTATCCTTTGACCACGAGAATCGGGGTCAATTTCGCCACTTTTCTCGCAATTCCGAGTTTGTCAACCACTTCCACCACTTCCGACACATCCTTGTAAGCCCAGGGAACCTCCTCGAGTAGAGTCGCCCTCCCCGACGCATAAACCCTGATCCCCCTGGATCTCAGTTCCCTCTCTATATTCCTACCTCTGGCGCTCTTCTTCGCCTTAGTCCGGGAGAGAAGTCTCCCAGCGCCGTGGCAGGTGCTCCCGAAGGCCAGGGACATGGAGGCACTATCTCCGACAAGCACGTACGAGTAGCGCCCCATATCACCGGGTATGAGAACGGGTTGCCCAATATCCCTGTATGCTCTGGGAAGTTCCTTCCTACCGGGAGGAAACGCCCTGGTAGACCCTTTTCTGTGAACAAGCAATTCTTTCATCTCCCCCCCCACTTCGTGAACCTCCACTTTTGCCGTGTTGTGCCCGCAATCGTAGACAAGTCCCATGTTCAAGTGCCGGGGCCCCATCCTCAAAACCTTTTGAAAGATTTCCCTCACCCAATAACTCAAAATCTGCCTGTTTGCCCAGGCGTAGTTCGCCGCACAGGCAAGGGCCTGAAGGTACCTCTTCCCCTCAGGGGACCTGATATGGGCGCAAGCCAGCTGCCGGTCGGGAAGATTTAGCCTGTTTTCCACCATGTACCTTCGCATGACACCCAGGTAATCATCACAAACCTGGTATCCGAACCCCCGTGATCCCGTATGGATGAGGACAACCACCTGTCCCTTTCCGAGGCCGAATGTATGCGCAGCATCTCTGTCAAAGATTTCATCGACAAGATCCACTTCTATAAAATGATTTCCCGACCCAAGGGTCCCGAGCTGTTTCTTGCCCCTCTTAAAGGCTGCCTTGGAGATCACTTCCGGATCGGCTCCGGGGTAAGTCCCTCCGTCTTCAGTGCGGTCAATATCTTCTTCCACACCGAAACCTTCCTTCACCGCCCACAGGCTGCCCTCTTTAAGAACACGCTTTTGTTCGTCTTCCGCCAGGTTGATCTTCCCCGTAGACCCAACCCCAGAGGGAATATTGCGGAAAAGGGATTGCCCCAGGGTATCAAGGTGGGGAGATATATCCTCTTTTGTAAGATCGCTTCTCAATAGGCGGCACCCGCAGTTTATATCGTACCCCACACCCCCCGGGCTGATTACCCCCCTATCCATATCCATCGCGGCAACACCCCCGATGGGAAACCCGTAGCCTAGATGGATATCAGGCATGGCGATACTATACCTCTCGATTCCGGGGAGGTGAGCCACATTGATTACCTGCTGAAGACTATCCTCTGAGAGGATCTCCTCCATCATCCCCCTCGAAGCATACACCACACCCGGTGTATTCATGTCTCCCACCGCAGGAATCTTCCATGTATACCTTCCTTTCTCCTCTATTTCCAGACCCTTGAAATTCATTTCCCTTTTTACACGTCCAGAACGTATGTCCCCCTGAAAACTTTTCCCTTGAGTGACAGGTTCAGTTGGTGCAGTGTCACCCCCTTCACCTCTGTCCTCATAAGATGCCTGGAGTAATCCACCGCTTCTCCCCAGGCTTCCGCCATCACCTTTCCTCTACCCCGGGGGAATCTGGCAACCATTCTCCTCGTCAGAAAGTCCTCCACATAGACCAGTGAATATACCCAACGAAGGTAGTTGAAAAAGAGTTCTTCAAGATCAGGGGCAAAGAGGGTTGACTCAACCTTCACTTTTCCCCTCACCCTCCTTCGATCCGTAATGAGACTCACCAGAGATTCCCCTCCTTTCTGAAATAGTTCCTCCAGGGAGTCTCCAGAGACGGAAACCTTCAGGTCTGCAGTATGGGGAAGGAGGCGGTAAAGGGTCATCAATAACCATGCGAAAGCCGGTCTGCCAGAAAAGGGGGAAGCCCTGCTGAGATGATCTTCTCCTGGCAAGATTTTATGTCATACTCAATCCGTATGAACTCAACCTCCCTCTTTTCCCTGTTGAACAGAACATAAGAGGCCCTTGGATCCCCATCCCTTGGCTGTCCCACCGATCCGGGATTTATGAGATGGAAGAACCCCTTTCTCAGCTGAATTGTTCCCTTCCCCAGATGGGTATTGAACGTTCCGTTACCGGTCAACTCGTATACCACGGGGAAATGGGTATGGCCGAAGAATCCTATTTCCCTCTTCAGGTTTTTTTTCATGAATTCGATCTCTTCTTTGGCGATTTTTCCCGCGAGAATGTATTTGTCCGGGTCGGATGGAGAACCGTGGACGAGAAGGACTTCCTCATCGATTGCAGCCGCACTCCGCAGGGATTTGAGAAACTCGACATTTCCCCTTTTCATTACGCGCCGGTCCCACATAACTGCCTCCTTCGCTACCCTGTTGAAGTGGGAAGGCTCCACATACTCGGTGACTGCACCGTCATGATTCCCCATCACAGTTACATGGCAGAGGTCCCTAACGATTTCACAGCAACGGTCAGGATCGGCATTATATCCAGCTATGTCTCCAAGGCACCAGATTCTATCAGGTTTCCTTTCCCGGAGGTCAGCGACAACTGCAGTCAAGGCCTCCAGATTCGAATGGATATCTGAAATAATCGCCACCCTCATCAGGCTTGTACCTCAATTTTTCTTCCGTCCCCCTGCGCCCTCTCATATCCTCTTGCCATATCCATGAAGATTTCAAGTTCAAAGGTAATATCCCGGTGAATCTCATCGAAATAAAAGATCCGAATGGGGAATCCCCCCAGATCCCCTGAAAGCCTGTAGTATATTGATTCAGAAACGATTCCGTTCATACATGAGAAGGGGCTGATATCGATCACTCCAGCAGTTCCCTTTCCGTGGTAGTAGTGTGTTTTTCCCACACTCAGGATCATTTCGCCGAGAGCACCCTCCTTGCTAAGGTAGGGTGATGCGAGATCCAGAAGTTCTGTCACCTCTTCAGGTTCTTCCCTACCACTGAAGTGATCAGTGAATGGGGAATAGAGTTCATGTTCTACCCTTTTCTGAAAGAAATATTTTGTCTTCGCACTGAGCATCTCGAAAGAGAATCTCTTTCCGCTTCGCGCGAGCATCCTCTCGTTCTCCCTGTCAGTGTAGTAGACCCACTCCGCCACGTCGCTTTGCCAAGCTTCCCCCCCGAAGGATTCCACTTTCCTCAACAGGTCCATGTTGCTGAACCTGTTGAGCCGGCAGAAGATCTCTCCCACTACTCCTATAATCGGACGCCTCTCTTCCCGAATGGGAAGGGAGTCAAATCTCTTTTTCACCTCACAAAGCACTCCTTTCACCTCTCTCAGGCACGCACGTTTGTTCTTTCCAAACTTCTTTATGGTACCGCATATTTGATCTAGAGAAACTTCGTATGCATTATCGGCACTCCCGTAAGTAGTCTCATAAGGACGAAACCTGAGGAGCAGTTTCCTCAGAATATCGGAGGCTACGATTCCTATCCACACGGTCAGTTTCATCTCCTCGAAATAGCCCTTGAAACTACCATAGCCGTCTACACAGTTGGGAGACATGAATAGAACCTGCCCCAACCCCCTATCCTTTAAGATCTTTTGGATGAGGGGAACGTATTGGCCGAACCTGCAGGGGCCTTCCGAAACAGGCATGAAAATGGCAGTCCTCTCTGGATCATGTCCCTTGAGGAAAAAGAGTTTGAGAATATCTCCCAGAGTGATCTTAAGTGGATAGCATTCATCTCCCGATGCAAAGCGGGAGCCAAGTTCCAGGGTATCAGCGTCTGAAGGTTCGAGCACATCCGCGTCGAAGCCGTAGGCAGCTAGAGATGCAGCCACCGCCCTTGAACCAGTGTAAGTCATGGGCGGTATATATATCTTTCTATCTTCAAATGGCGCAGCGTCCATGCCCATTCCACCACCTCATCACGCCCTTGCTGTCGAGATAAGCCTCTACTCTTGTGAGGTATCCCGCATCGTTTCCGTGACCATCGAACTGGAGGGTCAGGAAGGGCCTACCTGAGGCTTCTTCCACGTAATGGCGTAAAAACGAGTCAGGACCACATTTGAAATTCGTAAAATAGACGATACTGAAATTCTTTCTGCTCTCTGCCCATCGTGCAGCACTGATAATCTTCCTTCCAAGGTTCCAGAACATGTTCCAGTTGAGATCGTCAATATGGATCTCGCCGAGTTTGCTTAAAAAATCGTAAGGGACCACGTCAAGACCGTAAAATTCCCGGATCTTCGAGGGGAGATTGAGGTTCATCTCCCTGTCATAGATATTATAGGGCCTTCCCAGTAGGAGTACCGCCTTTGTCCCAGCCTTTTCAATGCCCTCCAACACACGCTGCCCCGCACGGGAAATCTTCTCCCCGAACACCCTGCTCGCTTCATACCCCTTCTTCACAGCTCTTTGAACCTCCCTCTTTTTATAGCCGAACCTCTTGAACGACTCGTAAAGATCCCGGGACACGAGTCTTTCACCGTCCCTGAAATAAACAGTAGGGGAAATCAGCTTCGAACCTAACTTGGAGGAAAGCAGCGGGTTTGAAGAGACCATGAAGGGTAGCGTCTGTCCCCATGGGCAATAGTATGTTTCCGAGGAACCCTTTATGTGCTCGCTATTGATTACATTCGGGATAAAATAGAAATCCACATCCTCCATTTCATGGACCAATCTGGAAACATGCCCCATGGAAACCAGAATAGGATGGCAAGGTTCCGACACAGACATTTCAATTCCCTCTTCCGTCACTCCCCTCGACGTGGGCTCAGTTGCCCTTATTGAAATATCCAGAGCACTGAAAAACCCATTCCAGAAAGGGAACCTTTCAAAAAAATACATTGACCTGGGAATTCCCACTTTGAGCCTTCCCCCCTCTTTGCTCCCGGCAAGGAGGTCCTCGAAGAGGGCAACCTTCATTGCCACAAGGTCCTCACCTGAAGGTTTCCTTGGGACCCGCGGGGGTTTTCGAAACTTTTCCGAGCACTTGTCTCCCCAGTAAGTCTTTTCCCCCTCTATTTCTATCTCCTTCACATCGCACTCATTCGAACATCCCCTGCAGAGGAATTCCCTTTTCCTTAAAGGGATCCTTCTCAGGTCAAACCCCCTGAATCGGGTGGTTTCCTTAAGAGCACGGTATTTTTCCATAGCCACAAGTGCTGAACCTATTGCCCCTATCACACCGTTGTGGGGAGGAACAATGATCGTTTTCCCAAGAACCGCCGAAAAGGCTGCCGCCACCGAGGGGTTATACGCAGTACCCCCCTGGAAATAGATACGATCTCCAATCCTTCTTCCTCTGACCACCCTGTTCAGGTAGTTCAATACCACCCCATACGCCAGCCCCCCAACAATATCTT
>CAYSOQ010000045.1:0-7872 GCA_964432685.1 uncultured bacterium | reverse complement strand
TCCTTCGGATTTGAATAGCTGGGAACCGGGAACTGTATTATTTGTTGTCTCTGAACTCTGAACTGCTTTGTTCTGGGACCTGGTAAGAGGGAACTATTTCGCAGGATAACGGTTGTCGGACGTCCTATGTCCGATGTCCGACGAAAGCTGATAATTCCGGATTCAGAATTCTGAATTCCGAGGGAAACCGAAAGTAGTTCAAATATTAAAGTTCAGAGAAAAGCTGATGACGAAAAACAGGCAGGTCAAATAAATTGCCTGTTTCAGATAAAAAGGTTTCATTAATGGGAAAAAGTTATCCGTTTCAGATGAACATGTTTCAACAAAAGCACCTTTTTTGGTTTTCATGAAACATGTTTTACTGAAACTGCTTTTAGTTGAAACTTTTTTTGATTGAAACACACAGTTTTCTCTAAGAGGGTTTCTGAGACCTGGGACCTGGTAAGAGGGAACTATTATTTGATGCGGGAGTGATCCATGCCCAGGGTTACGGTAAATGGAAAAGAGATCGAGGTGGAACACGGCACTTCCGTGATCGAAGCAGCCGACATGCTTGGGATCCACATCCCGCGTTTCTGCTATCACCCGGATCTCACCGTAGATGGTAATTGCAGGATGTGCCTCGTGGAAGTTGAAGGGGTAGACAAACTGCTCCCATCCTGTGCTCTCCCCGTGACATACAATATGGTGGTTCGAACGGACACAGAGAGGGTGAGAAAAGCGGTAAAGGGGGTCCTCGAGTTTCTCCTCGTCCACCATCCGATAGACTGCCCTATCTGCGACCAATCTGGCGAATGTTACCTCCAGGACTACTACGTTGATCATGCCCTCTACAAGAGCAGGTTTCCCCTTAAGAGAAAGATCCACAAAGTAAAGGCAAAAGATATCGGGGGCGATATCATGCTCGATGCGGAAAGATGCGTCCTCTGCACCCGTTGTATCCGTTTCCTGAGAGAGGTTGCAGGAACAGATGAGATGAATATCTTCGCCCGGGGGGCCCATTCTTCAATCGGTATCTACCCTGGGAAACAACTTGATAACATGTACACCTGTAACCTGGCAGATATTTGCCCCGTGGGAGCACTCACGAGCAAGGACTTCCGGTTCCAGTGCAGGGTCTGGTACCTGAAAGAAACAAAGACGATCTGCACGGGGTGCGCTACCGGGTGCAACCTCTTAGCTCACCACCACGAAGGGAAGGTGTACCGGTTGAAACCGAGGTACAACAAAGAGGTTAACGGGGCATGGATGTGCGACATTGGCCGGTTTTCCTACAAGAAGGCAAACAGGGGGAGAATTACCACACCCCTCTTGAGAAGCGGCGATGGGAAAGAGTTAAAAGCAGTTAACTGGGAGACCGCACTTTTTTCCGTAAAGGAGAGGGTGAATGAGGTAAAGAGGGAGACCGGCCCTTCCTCCATTGCTTTGCTCCCATCTCCAAAGTCATCCAACGAGGAACTTTACCTCTGGCAGAAACTCGCCTTCGAGGTTATAGGTACGCCTCACCTCGACTTTTCCCGGGAAACCCCACTGGACGGCTACAGTGACGATATTCTCGTCAGGAAAGACAGGAACCCCAACTCAACGGGAGCCTTAAAGATAGGAATCACTCCCGGCGACGGAGGGCAGGATTTTCCCGGTATCCTATCAGGAGCCCGATCAGGCTCGATCAGGCTTATTATCATCAGCGGGCCTCATCTGGGAAGCATGTCTGAAAGTGAAACAGAAGGCATTCTCGAGAATATCCCGATTGTAATAAACATCTCCTCGAATGTGGGAGCCCTTTCGAAGAATTCCACCATCCTTCTTCCCTCCGCGTCCTTTATCGAGCGGGAGGGAACATATACGAATTACAATGGGAGGGTACAGCGTTTCTTCCGGGGAATTGAGAGTCCCTGCGAGGTGATGGAAGAGGTGAAAATACTCTCGGCAGTCGCCTCCGCACTGGGAGCAGGCTGGGATTATTCCGGGGCGGAGTCAGTTTTCCGGGAAATGGCGGGAAAAATCCCCTTCTACCGTGACCTGAACTATGAAACCCTGGGTGAAGAAGGAATCCCGGGGACTTTGGTGCGGTGAACACTCGGGCATGAGCGGGGTAAAATAGCATGGGCATAATAAAAGTATCAAGACCGAAAGAAACTACCCTCTCTGAGAGGATGTACCTCCGGGAAATTGGGAGGGGCCTGTCAGTCACCCTCAACCACTTTCTGTCCAATCTGGTAAACCCGAAAAAGATTCCCACGATCGATTACCCGGAGGTGAGGAGGCCCGTCCCTGCCAGATTCAGGGGGCTGCACAGGCTCATGAAAAGGGATGACGGTAACCCCAGGTGCGTCGCCTGCATGTGCTGCCCCACCGCCTGTCCCGCCGATTGCATCACCATAGTGGCAGGTGAGCATCCCGACCCTTCCATAGAAAAGTACCCGATTACTTTCGACATCGACATGCTCAGGTGCGTTTTCTGCGGGCTATGCGTGGAAGCCTGCCCGGTCGATGCAATCCGCATGGATACGGGATGGTACACGGTTCCCGAGAGGAACCGTGAAGATCTGGTCTACGATATAGAGATGCTCCTGAGTGAATGAGAATATAACATCTGTTCCTGAAAAAAGGGCGTGAAACAATTTCAAAGAGATCAAGACAAATCACTTATGGAAAATAAAAGGAATAGTGCCGGAGCCGGTTCGGGGGAGTTGCCCGGCCGTATCGAAGTTTCGCGTCCAGACGATAAGAAGCTGATCGTTCGGTTCCTGGGGAACTGGAAACTGGGGAATATAGATAGCACCCCCCAACATGTGGAAGAAGAGCTTTCCTCCTGCCCCTCGATTGAGAAAATTGCCTTCGATACGGAAGAACTGGCGGCCTGGGATTCTTCCCTCATCACTTTTCTCCTTAATATTATAGGTCTTTCCACAGGGAAGGATGAAGTCTCCATATCCCGGGAGGGCCTTCCTGACGGCGTGAACCGCATCCTGGATTTGGCCAGTGCAGTACCCGAGAGGGCCGGAGCAAAAAGGGAAGAGGCGAGGGGTCATCTTTTCGAGAGGATTGGAGGCCTAACGGTAGATTTCTGGCGGTCCACGCTGGAAATACTCGAGTTTATCGGAAGTGCCTTTTCCGCATTTCTCAGATTCCTGAAGGGAAACGCACGGTTTCGCAAGTCGGACCTCTTAACTGTTATCCAGGACTGCGGGGCCCAGGCTTTTCCCATCGTGTCTCTCATAAGCCTTCTGGTGGGGCTGATACTTGCCTTCATAGGGGCGATACAGTTGAAAATGTTCGGGGCTCAGATCTACGTTGCAAACCTGGTAGGAATCGCCATGGTGCGCGAGATGGGCGCCATAATGACGGGAATCATTATGGCAGGCCGCACTGGTGCGTCTTTCGCAGCCCAGATCGGTACCATGCAGGTAAACGAGGAGATAGATGCGCTGGAGACCCTGGGAATCTCTCCCATGGAATTTCTCGTGCTTCCCCGCATGGTCGGCCTGACCCTGATGATGCCCCTTCTCTGCCTCTACGCTGACCTTATGGGTGTGTTGGGGGGAATGATCGTGGGTGTGGGCATACTCGACCTGGGTGCCAAGGAGTATTTCATACAAACCAGGGCATCTGTAAGCATGAACGACCTGTGGATAGGGCTAATAATGAGCCTGGTCTTCGGAGTGCTTGTTTCCCTTTCAGGATGTCTCCGGGGAATGCGTTGCGGGAGGAGCGCCTCTGATGTTGGTCGCGCAACCACCTCGTCAGTGGTGACGGGTATTGTGAGTATTATTATCGCCACTGCGATAATAACGGTCATTTGCAACGTGTTAGGAGTATAGGAATTATGGGAGGGGTATGAACCAGATGGTTCCCCACATTATTGTCAGAGACCTGACCATGGCATATGGCAGTTTCGTGCTTCAGAGGGATCTCAACTTTACAATACGAAAGGGTGACATCTTCATCATCATGGGAGGCAGCGGATGCGGCAAGAGCACTCTTCTCCGGCACATGATAGGGCTCAACAAGCCTGCGCGAGGAGAGGTGATCTACGGTGGAGTAAGTTTCTGGGATGCAAGCCAGGAGGAGAGAGGACACATCAAGAGGAAGTTTGGGATCCTCTTCCAGGGCAGTGCCCTGTGGAGTTCCATGACACTCGCCGAGAATATCTCCCTCCCCCTCGAGGTGCATACAGACCTGACCCCTGATGAAATCAGGGATATAATCGCCCTGAAACTTCGTCTTGTGGGCCTTGCGGGCTTTGAAGATTATTATCCCTCAGAGCTGAGCGGCGGCATGAAGAAGCGGGCCGGCCTTGCCAGGGCAATGGCCCTCGATCCGGAGATCCTCCTATTCGATGAACCTTCGGCGGGCCTCGATCCGTTAAGCGCAAGGAACCTCGATGAACTCATCATGGAACTCAGGGACAGCCTCGGGTCGACGGTAGTCATCGTTACCCACGAACTGGCTAGCATATTCGCCGTGGGAACCAACTCGGTGTTTCTCGACACGGATACGAAAACCATGCTTGGATCAGGAGACCCGAAGATTCTCAGCAGGGACGGTGACCCGAGAGTGCGGAATTTTCTCACCCGGGGCGGGTAAAAGGGGAGACAAGATATGTCTGTTAAAACCAGCAAGACCATGATAGGAGCCTTTGTGATAGGGGGGTTAACCCTGGCAGTGGCCGGGATCCTTGTCTTCGGTTCTGGAAGGATCTTTTCCAGGCACTCAAAATATGTCCTGTATTTCGATACCTCCGTGAAAGGATTGAGGGTGGGTGCTCCCCTAATGTGCAGGGGGGTAAAACTGGGAGAAGTAACAGATATCCTGATCCGCTACAACCCAACCGACCAGTCCCTTCGAATTCCCGTGATCGTCGAAGCAAACCTGGATAGGATCACGAACGTCGGCGGGGAGGAGCGGAGTCCAAGAAACATGAACGTGCTGGTTGAAAAAGGAATGAGGGCGCAGCTTCAGATGCAGAGTTTCGTCACTGGCCAGCTGATGGTGGCCCTTGATTTCTTCCCTGACCAACCTCCAAGGTATGCAGGGATAAAGGGGGAGTACAAAGAACTCCCCACTATACCCTCCAGGTTCGAACAAATATCAAAACGACTCGAAGAGATTCCCATTGACGAGATCTTTGCGAAACTCACCCATGCCCTCGAGGGGATCGACAGGTTCGTCAACTCTCCCAGCCTGAAGCAGAGCGTAGAGTCTCTCAGCCGAACAGTTACCCGGGCAGGTACGCTCCTGAAGAAAATCGACCTAATGATCGATCCAGTAGCTACAGACATCAAGGCTACGGCTACGGCGGCGAGGAATGCCCTCTTACAGGCCGAGAAGACACTCAAGAATATGGGGGACAGTGTAGCCAAAGACTCTAAGCTTCTCTTCGAACTGAACAACACATTGAGGGAGGTAACATCTGCTGCCCGGTCCATTCGCATACTGACTGAAACAATCGAGAAAGAACCTGAAATCCTGATCCGGGGGAGGGGAACCCCGAAGGGGGAATGAAGCAATGACTCATGTATCCACTCGTTCACTTACTATTATTATCTCATTCGTCTTGATTATTCTCTCTGGTTGTGGAGGGCGTTCAGCCCCATCGAGGTACTATATTCTTAGTGCCTTGAAGGAAGGAGGGCCACCCGGAGTTGGCCATGAATCGGATTTATCCGTCGGTATCGGCCCTGTGAAGATCCCTGGCTACCTGAATCGCCCACAGATCGTTACCCGGGGAGGACAGAACGAACTCCTCGTGGCGGATTTTGAACGTTGGGGAGGGTCGCTGCCCGAAAATATTGCTTCCGTAATCGCAGAAAATCTTTCCCCCTTGCTCCCGGAAACACGCGTATACCCCTATCCCTGGATACCGAACCTTGCCATGGACTACTCGGTTACGGTAGATATAACCAGGCTCGATGGATCACTGGGAGGTGATGTGATCCTGGAAGCCAGGTGGGTTGTTACTGGAAGGGAATGGAAAAAGATTCTTAAAAAAGGTGTCGCCCGCTACTCAGCCCGGGCTAAGGGTTATGAGTATGGCGAATATGTCTCTGCAGAGAGCAGTCTCCTGGTGCGGTTGAGCAAAGAAATCGCCGGTTCCATCAGGGAGGCCTCAGCCATTCACCTGCCCGTAAACAAGGGAAAGTAAACTTCGAAGATACCGTCTTTACCGAACGATCTATTCTTCCCTGTTGTTATTTCCCCTTCCCTCGAGAATGTCCCTGTATAACCTCTGGCCCCCATAGTCCATGATCCTCTGGATATCAATTTTTCTCTTATCGATATCGATGGCATCTTCAACCATGTCAATATCCTCGGGGTCACCGTCATGAAGGTAAGAAAACTTCAGGATGTTCCCAAGAGGAAGAAGGGGTGGAATAGTATAATAATCGGATCCTGGAGGGCCATCGCGTCCGATGTACCTGCCGAAAAATGGCCTGGGCTCACCGAGCATCATCTCCGATGTATAAAGAGGGTCGCAGGAGGGAAGAAAGAGGAGTTCATAAACGGTTTCAACTCCCCCTGCATTTTCCCCAATGGTCACGTCGTATCCATGATAAAGAGGTGGGTCCTTTCCGCTCAAGAGGTATTTCATATGGATGGACCACTGAACAACCCTGTGTTCGACGGACTTCTCCGAAGCTGACGAGGGGTACATTTCGTTAGATCTCAGTGCAACATCGAAGCGCATCCGGCCGTCCGGAGGAAGGACAAGGTCTCTCCCGACCAGATATGTCCGGTGGTAATTGTGCTGAGCGAGAATAATGGCACGAGGAGTTCTACCCTCATCGAGGACAACATGTATAGCCACAAAATTGTCGAGTTCATGCCAGTTCTCTGGATTTAATCCCAGGAGCCTCAAAGTTCTCTCATACCCGAAAGGAAGCCTCCCTGGGAGACCGCTCACTGAGAAAAGAAAATTGTACTTCAGAAAGATAAGGTTCATCGAATGCAGATGCCCGGCCTCACCTGTGAATGCAACCCTTTCCCTGTATAACCGCCCGTAAGCTGCCGGGTGGATCTTCCCTGCTGCTACCCTTTCACTGAAACATTGATCCTGAAAATCAAGGTATAGATCGCTTCTCCTCCTCCTTTCACTGAGCAGGGAGGGTGACACCCGGGACTCCACCTCCTTTCCGCCCTCGAAACTGCGTATTACCGTGCAGGGCAGGTAATCCCTGTAAAAATCGATGAGAGGATTTCCGCCCGGCGGAAGGATAACCCGGGGCCTGTACTTTTTCAGGAGGGCCCGTTCCGCCGCGGTAGGAAGTTCCCCTTTACTGACTCCCCGGCACCGTCCCCCGAAAAATTCCTCGAACCCGGGGTACTGGGCAAAGGTCTTATGGGACCGTTTGTTCCCCCTGCATCCACCGACCGCAACCAGTGTACATAAGAGTAGAAGAAGGAAACTTATAAGGCCCACTGCACGGGCTCTTCCATATGAATGCATTGTCATCCCTGAATCCAGCCAGTAAAATAAGGCATTAATCAGCCTCCCTCGATCATTGGACTATCGCGCTCACCACCTATCTCCGATGAGGCAGGAAGGTACACCCTATGGACCTATTCTAATCTATGGCCCCTTTAGTATCCATACTCATGCCGGTAGGGGGAGGAAACGCACCAATTGAGACGTATGAGACCAATCCCTGACTCCCTGCATCAATATGAGTGGAGCACCGGATGGAAGAAATGGATCTACAGTACCTGGAACCTGAAAAGAAAACCGGCCTGGTCGTAGTAATCACGGGAAATGGCAAGGGGAAGACTACCTCCGCCCTGGGGATGGCGGTTAGGGCCGCGGGACACGGGTTGAGAGTCTGTATCATCCATGTCATGAGAGGAGACATGTACGACGGGGCGATATTTTTC
>CAYSOQ010000044.1:0-7909 GCA_964432685.1 uncultured bacterium | reverse complement strand
TCCTCCTCGTTTATATCGATCCGGTCAATTTTTCCTGAAAAGGTGATGGTCCTGCCGCAAAGAGACATGCTGATTTCCCTCCCCAAAGTATTTCCGAATACCACCTCGAACATGAAAGGTGGCATGGTATGTCCTTCCTCTTCTTCCCATTGGAGGTGCCCTTCCACGATAGAAAGGAGTTCCCTTTCGACCACATGCAGTAGGCCCTTAAGGCCTATGGGGTTTTCCCGGCGAAATTCCTCTAATGCCTGCCTGACGGCATCCCTGGCGGGAAGGAATCTTCCGATGCGTCTCTTCCCCTCGTAAAGGAGATGAAGAGACCTGTGGATAATGGTTCCCCCATCTCTCGGACTCAGGAAGAGAAACTCTTCCGGTTCCTCCAATGGCTCCAGGGAGAGTACGTATTTCAAATAAGATCTGTAAGGGCAGCGCATGAAGTGGTCGAGAAAGGTATTGGAGACAGTTCTCTCTGTTAACCCCATTCCTTTGAGCGAAGCGGGGGAAGGAGCAAGTGATTCTCCCTTCATACGAAGGCCCAGGGTGGAAATAGATCTTCTGATACACTCCTCGGCAAAGGAGGGGATCGGGTGTTTCTCCGCCCTCCCCTCCCCTGAGAGGAGGGAAGTGATTATCGCTTCCCTGGGAGAGGGAGTCCCGGGGAACTTTAGATGTTCCCGCAGCTGCCTCGGAAATTCCCATAGAGATGTCCCAATGACCTCCTTTGTTATCCCCTTTAGGAAAAGATCGGGTCCCAGGTAGCGGAAGAGGAGTTCTGCGAGGAAAGGAGAGGGAACTTTCTCCTTCCCGGAGATAGTCGAACGCAAAAATGATACGCCGCGGATTTCCCTGCACATGGTGAGAGGTAGGGCAAAGAGCAGTCGTTCTTCGGGGATATTTTCCCTGCGCAGGTAAAAAGCGGGGGGGAGCCCCCTTTGGGTGAGGTGCCGGCGAAATACCTTTCGCTCCTCATCACTCAGTACTCCATCTTCTCCGTGTACGAGAGGCCATGACCCTTCATTTATGCCCATGATAAATATTTCATCGAAGGTGAGCCCCCGGAGGGACATGATGTCTCCTATCACAGTGTGCTCTTTGGTCCGTGCGAAGCGAGGGGTGTTTGCCTGTATGGTTTCTTCCCCAAATACCTTCTCGAGAATCTCGATTGCTTCCATGGGGCCGGGGAACTGTATCCCTGCAGCATCGAGATTATTTAAACTTTCCAATACCCTTACGGCTCTTTTCAAAGCCTTAGACTGGTATTCCCGGGATTTTCCAGTGCCCTTTACACGTATGGTTTTCACGAGGAGGTTCCCTGAATAGGCAGAGAAATCCCTGAAGTTTGTGATCGACTCGAGGGGGTCGAGAAGGGAGGATAATCCATCGAAACATGACATTAAATCTCTCGCACTGGACAGGTACTCCCGTGGGTCTGAACCTTTTTTTCCCTCTTCATATCGAGGTGGGGGCGTCCTCTCGTATCCTTTCAAGAAAAGGGAAAGCCGGCCACGCCAATCGTTCCCACTGATGATACCCAGAAGCTTCGAAAGGTAGTCCCACCTCGGGGAGGTGCGTTCCGTGCCTGGTGACAACTCGCCCGAATCGAAGGCGGGGGAAGTTATAACATCGATAGTTTGCCTTCTAGGGTAGTTGGCAAAAGGGAGTTTTAGCATCTGGATCAGCGTACGTATGGGAGAAGTCTTTATGAGTGGTGTGGACCAGACAACATCGCAGGGGAGGTTGAATTCATTGAAAATAGCTTCCACCTCTTTTACTGTGCTCTCGTCAAGAGTCCTGTAGATGAGCGCTCTACTGACGCGACCCACTTCTTTTTCAGCATTAATTAGACGCGCTACCGCCCTGACTTCACCGGGAGTATGGGGCGCACTGATGATGGGGAAGGGAATTTCCTCATGCTGGCCTTCACCTGTTTCGTCGTACAATCTCCCCGTTATGGAGCGGGTCGCCTTTCCCAGATCCTCCGGGTAGGGGAGCAACGTGATGTTCCCATCTACGTTTCGGAGAAAGTGTGTGAGAGCGGGAAAAGCATAGGAGTTCCAGGATGAGAGGAAATCCTTTACACTCCCCGGGTCTATAATTTGCTTCCCCTCCTTAGCAGTTACACGCGGGAGGAGGGGGAAGTATACTTCCTCGAGGAGCCCTGAATCGAGGAGCTTTGTCACGAGGGTCCACTGAAGCCTTGTAAAATCGTAAAAGCCGTATAATCGAACCCGGAAGGGGTACCCGGGGGTTTCAAACCCGTCTGCCGCTTTTCTGACGAGGGTGCTGCGAGTAACTGACCCGAGACGCCGGACTCTTTCCAGATAGTCGAGGTACAGTGTGAGGAGTCCCTTAACCTTGTCAGGGTTCCCGAAGGCGGAGAGAAAAGACGTATCCCTGAGAAGGGAAATCCCTTCGCTGGGAGAGATCATCCCCTCTTCGAATTCATCAAAAATACGGATGAGGGCTTTTATGAAACCAGGTTTCTCGTGGGCGGAAGAGAAGTATCCCCCACCCATCGAACTCCCTGCTCCTTTCTTCAGGATATCCTTTACAAGCATGGTTCTGGTGAGAGTATCGATTTCCGAAGGGAGGATACTCCGGTGCTTCAGAAGACGCCTTCCAAAATCCAGGATCGTAGTGATTCTCACAGATAATAGGGGAGCCTTCCCGGATCGGGATAGGGCGCCGAAGAGGTCTTCCGCCAGGTAATTGGAAGGAACGAGAACGAGTTGTTCCGAGGATGGATCTTCCTCAAATTCCGCTACCAGGGAAGAGACCACCCTTCCCTTAAGGGCGGTATAGGGGCCCGCGTAGAGTGTTGATGGGAGTTTTTCTGTCATATTTTAGAAAGATGCACTAACATTGGATACGATTGTATCAGATAGGATCAAGGTTGTAATCTGTCGGAAGGGACAGGTTTAAAATGAGTGAGAAGGAAAAAAGAGAAGTGAGGGATGGCTTCACAAGGAGAGCCCCCTCCTATGGGATAAGTGAGGATCACCTAACAGGGGTGGACCTGGAGTACATTGAGGTCTTTCTTCAAGAAGGATACATCTCGAGAGCACTGGACATCTCGACAGGCGCAGGCCACACTGCTGGGCTGATAGCAAAATATTGCGAAAATGTGGTTGCCCTGGACCTGTCACCGGGGATGTTGAGGGAGAGCAGGAGGAGGTATGGGATCCGGGGTATCCATTTCGTCCTTGGTGATGCCGAGGAACTTCCCTTCAAGGATAGATCCTTCTCGATGGCCACTTGCAGGATCGCACCTCACCACTACAGTGATGTGAGGGCATTTCTCCGTGAATTGGCCAGGGTTCTGGAAGAGGGAGGGCATGGAATCATAGTGGACAGTATCGTTCCCGAGGACCCTGAGCTGGGGGAGTTCATGAACCGCATGGAAACCCTTCGGGATCATACACACAAGAGATCATTCACTTTTACCGAGTGGGATAATCACTTCAAAGAGTGTGGTCTTCTCCGGATAGAATCAAGGAAGTTCAGGAAAACCCATCATTACTCTTCCTGGCTTTCAAGGACGGATCCTCCCTCTGGTAGACGGAGGGAGCTTGCGGAAATGATTCTTCGATGTTCTCCGAAGGTATCGAGATACTTTGATTTTGAATTGTCGGGGGGAGAGATCTCCTCTTACACGGACGACAAGGCAATTTTCCTGGTGAGGCATTGATATTTCATCCGTTGACAGGGGAAAGAGCCTTGTATTATCTTGAGAGTGTGGGTGATCATATAGGATCGTAGGGAACACGGTGAGATTCCGTGGCGGACCCGCCGCTGTGACCGGGGACGAAAATCACGTTTAGCCACTGTCCGAAATGGATGGGAAGGAGTGATGAGTAGGAAGATCCGGAAGCCAGAAGACCTGCCCTGATACATAGAAACTGATCGGTCCTCGAGGAATGGGGCCTTCATTACGGGTGGATGGAAAACGGCGTCCCCGGATTTGCAGAGATGCAAGTCCGGGGATTTTTTTTCAACAGGAGGAAGGATGAGAAGAATAGTAGTTTCACTGATGTTTATAATATTGACGTTGGTGGGGGCCCCTTTGGAATCTCGCGGTGAAAATGCAGTGGCCATGGAGGAGGTCGTCGTAACAGCCACAAAATTACAGACTCCTCTTGTAGATGTGGGGAGTTCCATATCCGTTGTGACACGGGAGGAGATCGAAAAGAAGGGAAAACCCTTTATCGTTGATTTGCTCAGGTCCGTTGGAGGAGTGGAGGTAGTCCAGAACGGCGGGCCGGGGACTACTGCCTTTGTGTTCATCCGGGGCGCAAAGTCCGAGCACACCCTCGTCCTCATCGACGGGGTCGAAGCAAACGATCCTGTTTCTCCAGGGAGGTCCTTTGATTTCGCTAACCTGAACGTCGATAACGTTGAACGGATAGAAATCCTGAGAGGCCCCCAGAGCACCCTTTACGGGTCTGATGCCATGGGAGGAGTTGTGAACATCATCACGAAGCAGGGAATGGGAAAAGCGTCCATTTCTTTCTTTACTGAATACGGTTCCTGGGAATCCAAGCGGTACCTGGTAGACCTGAAGGGGGGAAAAGGTCCGGTCAACTACTCGCTTTCAGGTTCTGTTCTCGAGACAGGCGGGATCTCTGCTGCTGAGAAAAATGTTGGGAACGAGGAACGGGACGGCTACAGTAACAGCTCGCTCTCTGCGAAAATTAGATTTAAACATTCGGAAGTGTTGGAGGTTGATCTGGTTTCACGATATACATCCAGCCAGACAGAGCTTGATGATTTTGGAGGTACAGGAGGAGATGATCCAAACCACCAGCAGAGGTTTGAACAATTTTATGTCAAGGGCGAGGGGCATGTTTCCCTTTTCGAGGGTATCCTTGAAAATATTGTGGGAATTTCATTTTCTTCCACTGACAGGGATGAGCATGATGAAGCAGACCCCCTCCATTCTGTGGACGTGGTGACGGGAAGTTTCAGGGGAAACCTTGTAAAAGGGGAATACAGGGCAAATCTCTTTCTTGAAAACGGGTCTACTCTCACCATGGGGATCGAGGCGGAAGAGGAGAAGGGAAGGTCCGATTTCGTATCCGATGACGGTTCATTTTCTTTAAGGAGTACCTTTCCAGAAGCGGCAGCGAGGACAGAGGGCTATTATCTCCAGGGCCAGGTGGGGATCCTGGAAGGCTTACATGCCACTGTGGGTGTCCGCCTCGACCATCATGACCGTTTCGGGTCGAAGGGAACATATAGAGTCGCCACTTCATATCATTTCGGAGGGACGAGGGCCAGGGGATCTATCGGTACCGGGTTCAAGGCACCCTCTCTGTTCCAGCTCTTTTCGAGTTTCGGGAATTTGAACCTCTCTCCCGAGAGGAGCAGGGGGTGGGATATTGGCATATCTCACCTCTTCTTTCAGGGAAAAGTGGAGGTGGAAGTGGCGTACTACCGGAACGATTTTGATGATCTCATCGATTTTGTGTCTATTCCCGCCCCACCTTTCGGACAGTATATGAACAGAGGTGCCGTTAAAACCGAGGGAGTGGAAACCAGGCTTCAGTACAACGTGAGTGAGCCCCTTTCCCTCTCTCTCGACTATACCTACGGAGATGCAGAGGACCAGTCGACGGGGGAATTTCTTGAACGGAGGGCGAGAAACAGAGGTTCTCTTTCCGCGAACCTTCAGGTTTCGGACAGAGGGACGCTCTTCCTACAAGGCCGTTTTACGGGGAAGCGGTTCGACAAGGTCTTCGATCCTGTTACCTTTAAGTCAAAGAGGGTAACCCTGGGAGGGTATACCATCCTTGATCTTTCAATCACATACCGGCTGGGAAGCCACCTCTATATGAAGGGAAGGCTCGAAAATATTCTGGACAGGGATTATGAAGATGTGAGCGGCTTCGGGACTATGGGCCGGTCCGGGTATGTTGGAGTGAGGGCTGATATCTGACTTTTTCCGGGGAGATGACCATGGAATCTATATTATTAAAAGGAGGGCCAGTTATGTGGCCCCTCCTTCTCTGTTCCCTCATTTCCGTAACAATCATCATTGAGAGGACAATTTTCTGGCTACGCGAGATGGGTAATTCAAGGAAAAGCTGCCTGGAAAAGATATTAAGAAAGGTTGAGGAGGGGGATTTCCAGGGAGCAATGGAGATGACGGAAGGGAATGAGGACACATCAATCAGGGTACTCTCCGCTGGACTCGAGAATGGTAATTTCGGGATCAAGGAAAGTATGGAGATTGCTGGAAGTGGTGAGATCGAACGTATGGGAAGAGGCATGACCGTCCTGGATACAATTATCACCCTCGCCCCTCTTCTGGGGATTCTTGGAACAGTCATGGGAATCATCGAGTCTTTCGACATGCTCGGGAGGGCGGGGATACAGAATCCCACTGCCGTGAGCGGGGGAATCGCGCAAGCCCTCATTACCACCGCTACAGGGCTCATCGTTGCCATCGTGTCGCTTATACCCTTCAATATATTCATCTCGAAGGTACGGAAAATGGCAGCGAAGATGGAAAAGGCGGCTACGCGGCTCGAAATGGCATATAGAAAATTCGGGGAGGACGGGGATGCGCTTCGAAAGCGGGTATGAGAGGCGACATGCAAGGGTTGAACTGATACCCTTGATCGACGTAGTCTTTCTTCTGCTCGTATTCTTCATTTATGCCATGCTCACCATGTCGGTTAAGAGGGGCCTCGATGTGGCTCTTCCAGAGGCCGGGAGTTCTCTCATCCACAAAGAGGAATTCATCACAATCTCGGTTACAGAGAGAGGAACCATCCATGTGGAAGAGCGGGTGACACCCCTTGGTAATCTGTCCTACAGGGTAAAGGGACTCCTCGACGTAAAAGGGAAAAAGAAGGTCCTTATCCAGGGGGACCGGAAGGCGGATCTCGGGAGGATCATCCAGGTGCTGGATGTCCTGACGGGGGCGGGGATCAAAGAGGTGACTATTGAAACGAGAGAACCTGAAGAGTGAAGCATTCAGAATACATGGCCCCCCTCCTTGTCTCCCTCATGATTCATTCTCTCTTAGTGCTCGGTATGCCCATGGGGTATCCGCAGGTCTTTGGGACGGGAAAAGATATGAGGACAATCCGTATCAAGGTTCATCATCATGTGAGGGAAATCCAGAGGAGTCCCCAGAGCCCATCAAGGGAAGCTTCCTCGCAGAAATCGACAAACAAAAAGATCCGCAGGGAGAGGAGGGAGGTCCTTCCGGGAGTCATCAGGGAAGGGAGAGGAGACCTGAGGAGAGGGGAAGAGGAAACCGGTGCCAGGGGAGAGGAAAGGGATCATCCACGGGGTGTTGCTGTGAAGGTTGATCCACTCCCGGCGTCTGAAACCTGGAAAGAGAAGGGGGGGGGAGAGGTCTCTCCACCTGCGATCCTTTCAATGCCTGAGCCGGTATACCCGCTTCTTTCGAGAAAGAGGGGGGAAGAGGGGACGGTGATCTATTCGGTCATCGTGAACAGGGAGGGGGAGGGAAGGGAATTGACCCTCCTTCGCTCGAGCGGTTTTAAAATGCTGGACCGGGCGGCAGAGAGGGCCTTGAAAAAAGCTGTTTTTCTGCCTGCACGGGGTGGAGGAATTACCCTGGAAGTGAAAAAGGAGATTGCAGTCCGTTTTCAACTCAGGTGAGGGGAATGGGTTTTCATGGAGACCTTGGGAGACTGTCTGCGGTAGTATTTCCAGGGAGTGCCCCATCGAGGCGGACCAGGACAAACTTGTTATTATTGGGCAACGCATATGGATATATCCATCACGTTCACTCCTGTGGGTCCTGTTTTGAAGGAATAACCGAGGGTATGTAAAAAGGTGTAGCTATCGCAGTTTTTTAGGAAGCTGTCAGGGTCGCGAGATGGGTCAAGGGACATGTAGATGAGGTTGTAGTGCGTACAACACCCCAGACTGT
>CAYSOQ010000043.1:0-8043 GCA_964432685.1 uncultured bacterium | reverse complement strand
GGAATGATAAATGGTTGACAGATTGTTGTTTCGGGTTTCGTGCATCGCGTTTCGTGTTGACTGGGAACTGGGACCAGGGAACTGGAAACTGTTATATGGTAATGAGTTATGATGGAGAAAATTGTTATATTGGCTGGTCCGACAGGTTCGGGGAAGAGCAGTGTGGCCCTTGCCCTCTGCGAAGGATATCCCCTTGAGATTGTAAACTTCGATTCTCTGCAGGTTTACCGTTACATGGATATTGGGACCGCGAAGCCGGCCAAAAAGGTACGTGATCGCATCCCCCACCACCTCTACGACATACGTGACCCCGATGAGCCCTTCAACGTGGCCGATTTTCTTGAAGAGGCAGACGAAAAGATAACTGAAATCTGTGGGAGGGGAAAAATCCCCCTCTTCGTGGGGGGAAGCGGCCTCTACGCCAGGAGCCTTCTCCTGGGCCTTGACGAATTGCCTTCCTCGGAGGAGGTGAGGGAGGAACTGGCGGAAAGGGCAGGGAAGGAGGGGCTAGAAGGGCTCTACGAGGAACTGGTGGGCATCGATCCCCTCTATGCGGGGAAAATATCTCCACGGGACCGCCACAGGGTCCTGCGGGCACTCGAAGTTTCACGGCTCACAGGGGCCCCCTACTCTTCCAGGATGGCCCTGTGGGAAGAGAGAAAACCGAGGTACGAGGCCCTTTTCCTCGTGCTAACCCTTCCGAGGGAGGACCTATACAGGCGGATCGAAGAGCGGGCCGACCAGATGATAGATATGGGGCTCGTAGATGAGGTGAAGGATCTGCTTCGAAGGGGATACACAACGGATCACAGTCCCATGAGGGCCCTTGGCTACAGATCCATATCGGAGGTGCTTGTCTCAGGGGGAGACATGGGGGAGGCAGTCGAGATCATGAAGAGGGAAACCAAGAGGTATGCCAAGAGGCAGACTACCTGGTTCCGCAAAGAAGAAGCTCTGCCGGTAAATGCCGAAAAGTTGGAAAAAATTGATGAACTTATCGGAATATTTCTGATATGATTCATTTTCTATAGTGTCGAACTGAAAAGCAAAAGGGGAAGGGTGCGAATGGTCGGACAGTACCTGGATTTTGAAAGGCCCATCATTGAGCTCGAGAACAAGCTCGCTCAGCTGAGAGATTCTGAGGAATATGGCCCCAAGGGAATTGCAAATGAGATAAAGAAACTCGAGGAGAAGATCTCCCGGATCAAGAAAGAGGTCTTCTCAAACCTGTCGAGGTGGCAGATTACCCTCATGGCGCGGCATCCCTCCAGGCCCTACATGCTCGATTACATAAAGGCAATCTTCAAGAATTTCATTGAAATTCACGGCGACAGGAACTTCATGGACGATCACGCTATCGTTACGGGCTTCGGTGAAATCGATGGAAAGCGGGTGGTAGTGATTGGCCAGCAGAAAGGGAGGACCACGAAGGAAAAAATCTTCAGGAATTTCGGGATGTCCCAACCGGAGGGCTACAGGAAGGCCCTGAGGGTTATGAGGCTCGCAGAGAAATTCGGCATCCCTATCATCACCTTCGTGGATACACCCGGTGCCTTTCCGGGTATCGGCGCGGAGGAGCGGGGGCAGGCAGAGGCAATCGCGAGAAACCTGATCGTAATGGCGGGCCTCCGGGTCCCCGTTGTGATCGCGGTGATCGGTGAGGGAGGTTCAGGTGGTGCGCTCGCCCTTGGGATCGGCGATAAGGTCCTCATGATGGAGTTTTCCATCTATTCCGTCATTTACCCGGAAGGGTGTGCCTCCATCCTCTGGAAAGACGCGGGAAAGGGCGAAGTTGCCGCGGATATTATGAAAATTACCGCTCCTGACCTGGAGAAGTTCGGGGTTGTGGACGCTGTGGTGCCAGAACCGGAAGGAGGTGCACACAGAGACCCGGAGGGGGCAGCTGCGACACTGAAGGAATATCTCATATCGGCGCTTGAGGAGATCGAGGGGCTCAGCGGTGATGAACTCATCAGAAGGAGATACGAAAAATACAGGAAGATAGGGGAGTTCAAGGAAGGGGAAAAATGAGCGGCTGGGAAGACACCCTTGCCAGGTTGCGGGAGAAGATAGACCAGACTGACAAAAAGATCCTGGAGCTCTTGAACAACCGGGCCCGGATCGCAAGGGAAGTGGGGGAACTGAAGAAGGCACACGGCCTCAGGGTGTATGTGCCTGAGAGGGAAGCGGAAATCATAGACCGCCTGTCCGGGCAGAACCAGGGCCCCTTCCCCGCCGAGGGAATCCGTACGATATTCCGTGAGATCATATCCGCGTCCATATCCCTTGAAAAGCCCATGCGGGCCTGTTTCCTGGGACCCCCCGCTACCTTTACCCACATGGCATGTATCAAGCATTTCGGGGAGAGCGCTGAGCTGATCCCCGTCATCAATGTGACGGAAGTCTTTGAATTGGTTGAACGGAAGGACTGCGAGTTCGGAGTCGTCCCAATCGAAAACAGCACGGAAGGGGTGGTGAGCAACACCCTGGACATGTTCGTGGAATACAACCAGAGCATCATCGGGGAGATCATGCTTGAAATATCCCACTCCCTCCTCTCCAAGACAGGGGAATTCTCTCACATCAAGACCGTCTATTCTCATCCTCACGCCATCGCACAGTGCAGGAGCTGGCTCGAGAAAAACTTGAGGCAGGCAAGTGTCCTCCATGTGGAGAGCACAGCAAGGGCGGCAGAACTTGCCTCCGGGGACCCCTCCTCGGCTGCAATAGCGGGGGAAGGGGCGGGCAAGTTATACGGTTTAAGGACGATCAAGAAGAATATCCAGGACAACGTTACCAACTTCACCAGGTTCATCATCATCGGTAAAATGCACCCTGACAGGACGGGTAAGGACAAGACCTCAATCATCTTTTCGGTGAAAGATGAGGTGGGGGCCCTCTACAAGATCCTGAAATCCTTCTCGAACTACAAGATAAACCTCACGAAAATAGAATCCAGGCCAGTGAAGAAGAGGGCCTGGGAATACCTTTTTTTCCTCGACATGGAGGGGCACATAAAAGACGGGGATGTGAAGGGGGCCATCGACGAGATGAGGATCCTCTGTAGTTTTTTCAAGCTTCTCGGATCGTACCCGAGAGCCCTTTAACAAGAAAGACAGTTCAGAGGGAAAACGTAAATAATAGTTCCTAGTTCCTAGTTCCTAGTTCCTAATTCCTGGGAAAACCGGAATTAGATCAAAGTTCAAAGGGAAAACAAGAAAGACAGGATAAATTAAGGGTCAGGGGGAGTTGAGATGATAATCGTGCTTAAACCGGGAACCACGGAACAGGACGTCCAATCGGTAGAGAATAAGATCACCGAACTGGGCCTCTCTGTTCACACCTCGAGGGGAACGGAGAGGATAATCATCGGCGCCATAGGGGATGAACGCAAGATGGACGTTCCATCTTTCGAGGTGATGGGATGCGTTGAGAAGGTAATGCCCATCCTTAAGCCCTACAAGGTTGTCTGCAGGGACCTGCACCCTGAAGACACGGTTATCCGGGTTCGAGAGCAGGAGGTTGGAGGCGGGAGGATCGCCGTCTTTGCAGGGCCCTGCGCTGTGGAAGGCCCTGAGATGATGGGAGAGGTTGCAGAGAGGGTGAAAGAGAGCGGGGCGAACTTCCTCCGTGGGGGAGCCTTCAAACCGAGGACTTCACCCTACAGCTTCCAGGGCCTGGGAAAAGAAGGGCTCGAGATCTTAGCAGAGGCCAGGGAGAAAACAGGCCTTCCCTTTGCTACCGAGCTGATGGATACAAGAGACCTTGAACTAATAGAAGAGTACACCGACATCATCCAGATCGGGGCAAGGAATATGCAGAATTTCCGCCTACTTACCGAGGTGGGAAAATCTAAGAAGCCCGTGATTCTCAAACGGGGGATGAGCGCCACCATCAAGGAGCTCCTCATGTCGGCGGAGTATATCGCATCACAGGGGAACACGAATATTATCCTGTGCGAGCGGGGTATCAGGACCTTCGAAACTGCCACCAGGAACACCCTGGATATTAGCGCCGTCCCGGTACTTAAAAGCCTGACCCACCTACCTGTTATCGTGGATCCCTCCCACGCGGCCGGGAAATCGGAACTCGTCCCGGTTCTCGCGGCATCCGCGGTGGCGGCGGGGGCTGACGGACTGATGATCGAGGTTCACAACAATCCTGAGAAAGCCTTCTCAGACGGGCCCCAATCGCTTAAGCCGGAAGTTTTTTCAAGCGTAATGGAGCGGTTGAGGGGGGTTGCTGCCGCAGTGGGGAGGTCCATCTGATGGATCAGCCCCGCAGGGTGGGCATCTACGGGCTGGGACTCATCGGCGGCTCACTTGCGAAGGCCATAAAGAGCTACCTTCCCGGAATCTCCCTGTACGGATATGATCTCGTCCGGAGCCGCGTCGACATGGCCCTCGAAGAGGGGGTGATCTCAGCTCCCCTCAAAGGAAAGCTCGTGGGTGATATGGAGGTCATATTCCTCGCACTTCCAGTGACGAAGAGCCTCCAGGCTGCACCCCGGCTTATCCGGAGGATGGCAGCGGACGCCGTCTTGACTGACTGTGGGAGCACCAAGGTGAGTCTCTGCAGGAAGATGGAAGAGTTTTCAGGCGGGCCCTTCTTCGTGGGGGGGCACCCCATCGCGGGAACTGAGAAGGCGGGGTATGAGAACGGGTTTCCCGAACTCTTCAGGGAAAGGGTGGTTTTCCTCACGCCCCAGGAGGGCACACCGGGAAAGGCGTGGAGGAAGGTGAGAAGCCTGTGGAAGAGCGTGGGGGCGAAAGTAATCAAGGTCGACGCGGGTTATCACGACCATGTATTCGCCTTTGTGTCCCACCTACCTCATGCGGTGGCATACAGCCTGGTTCACTCCGTTGCCACCTTCGACTCAAAACTTCCCCTCGGGTACTCAGCGGGGGGGTTCAAGGATTTTACCCGCATCGCCTCTTCAGACCCCACTATGTGGGCAGAGATCATGGTGGAGAACAGGGAGGAGGTCCTCCGGGCCCTCGAACATTACGGAAAGAGCGTATCCCTACTTTCGGAGCTGATACGGGAGGGTGACGTTTCCGGGATGAAACGTTTTTTCCGCATTTCCAAGAAAAAAAGGGATTCCATTTAGGGGGGGTGCCATGCCGCTCGTGGGAGAAGTACACATCCCGGGTGACAAGTCGATCAGCCACCGCGCACTCATGCTTCCCGCCTTAGCTGAGGGTACTTCAAGGGTGAGGAATATTCTCCAGGCGGAGGACGTGACACGAACCCGGAGGATGGTGGAGATGCTCGGAGTTGAGATTAGAGAAGAGGGGGAGGACCTTCTCGTTACAGGAAGAGGGCCTGCTTCGCTCTCCGAGCCGGGTGATGTGATCGATGCGGGAAATTCAGGGACAACCATCCGAATCGGGTCGGGCCTCCTGTCTTCTCTTAACGGAATGTCAGTCATCACGGGTGACAGGTATCTGAGGAAGAGGCCCATGGAGAGGGTTCTCATTCCCCTCAAGGCCATGGGGGCAAGGGCCGACGGACGGGATGGGGGTAATTACCCGCCTCTCGTAATCAGGGGAGGGAACCTGAAGGCCCTTAGGTACGAGATGCCCCAGGCGAGCGCCCAGGTAAAATCTTCAATCCTCTTAGCCGCCGCCGCATCGAGAATCGCTTCTTCGGTGAGGGAACCTTTCAGAAGCCGGGACCACACGGAGCGGATGCTCGCACTGATGGGGGGGGCTGTCACCAGGGAGGGGACCTGGGTCAGGTACGAACCTGAATCTATGCTCCATCCGATCGATATTTCCGTCCCTTCTGATTTTTCCTCGGCCGCGTTTTTTATCGTTGGGGCTCTCCTTATAGACGGTTCAGAGATTGCCGTGAGAGATGTTCTACTGAATCCCCTCCGGTGCGGCCTCCTTGAGGTCTTGAAGAGGATGGGGGGACGGGTGAGCCTGGAGAACGTAAGGGAGGAATCGGGAGAGAATGTGGGTGATATAATCGTTAGATCCTCCGAGCTTACAGGCACCAAAGTATTCGAAGAGGAGATACCCCTTCTGGTGGACGAGGTGCCCATCTTAGCCGTTGCCGCCTCCTTCGCGAAGGGAGTGACGGAAATTGGGGGAGCAGGCGAATTGAGGGTCAAGGAATCCGACAGGATACGGTCCATGGCAACACAGTTATCGCGCCTGGGGGTGAATATCCAGGAGATTCCAGACGGCCTCGTAATCGAGGGAAAGCAGGGGCCCTACGGGGGTGGTGACGTGGAATCCTTCGGTGACCACAGGGTTGCCATGTCCCTCGCGGTTTTCGGCCTCGCCTCCGGCAAAGGGGTTGTCCTCGACAACAGGGAATGTATATCAACCTCATTCCCCGGCTTCTACCAGACACTGGAGGCCCTCTCCTCTTGAAAGAACGGCTTATCATCGCCATAGACGGCCCCCCCGGGGCAGGAAAGACTTCCGTCTCCAAGCTCTTAGCCCGGCGAATGAAGTGGAAGCTAATCGATACCGGGGCCATGTACAGGGCAGCGGCCTGCGTCGCCATTGAGAAAGGCCTGGGGCTGGACGAAGAGCAGGCTCTCAGTGAGCTACTTTCAGGGCTTTCCATTGATTTCGCCCTGGCGGACAATTCACAGAGGATAGTGGTGAACGGGGAAGACCTGGAAGACAGGATCAGGGGCGAGGAGATGGGGCAGCAGGCATCTCGCGTCTCCCGGCTCTTAGAGGTGAGGAGGGTCCTCGTCAGGAAGCAGATTGAGATGGGGAAGGCGGGGGAGGTAGTCTGCGAGGGTAGAGACGCCACCACTGTTATTTTCCCCCAAGCGAAGTTCCGCTACTTCCTCGACGCGCAGGCCTGCGTGAGGGCGCTTAGACGGTACCTCGAGACGGAGGAGATAGGGATGCACGGGATCTTCCAGGATGTGTATGACGAGATGATCAGGCGGGATATACAGGACAGTACGAGAGAGCACTCGCCCCTTCGGCTCGCCGAGGGAGTAAGGTATCTCGATACCACGGGGAAAAGCGTTGAAGATGTGGTGGACGAGATCCTGGTTCAGGTGAGAGGAGAGGAATGAAAATGGCGGGGGGAAGCCTGAAGAAGATAATAATCGCGAAAAACGCGGGCTTCTGTTTCGGGGTGAAACGGGCCATCCGTATGGCCTTCGAGACAAGCAAAGACAAGGATACTGGTAATATCTACACTCTGGGCCCCATCATCCACAACCCCCAGATCGTAGATAAGCTCAATGAGGATGGAGTATACATGGTTCAGTCCCTCGAGGACGTAGAGTGCGGTACCCTGATCATCAGGTCCCATGGTGTTACCCGCCAGGAAAAAAAAGAAATATCTGAAAAGGAACTTACCGTCGTGGATGCCACCTGTCCCTTCGTGAAGAAGGCCCAGAATATTGCAACCCGCCTCGCAAAGGAGGGGTACACCATCCTCATTGTCGGGGACATGGACCACCCGGAGGTGAGGAGCATCATGAGTTACCTGGAGGGATTGACAGAGGTGATAACAGAGTCCGAAAAGATCGGGGACGCGAAGAAGCGCGGGAGGGCGGGAATCATAGCCCAGACGACACAGACCAGGGAAAATCTCTTCGAATGGGTTCGCCTGGCCCTCGATGTCTTCCAGGAAGTGCGTGTTTTCAATACTATTTGCAGCGCCACAACCGTTCGCCAGGAGGAGGCAGTAGAAATCTCGAAGGTGGTGGATGCAATGTTGATAATCGGGGGGTACAACAGCGCCAACACGGGGAGGCTCGCGAAACTTGCCGGGAAATACAACGGGAAAGTTTTCCACGTGGAAAAAGCAGAGGAAGTGAAGGACGAGCAGATGAAGGGGGTGGAAGTCCTTGGAATCTCTGCGGGGGCGTCAACTCCTGACTGGGCCATCGAACGTCTCGTAGAACATATTGTGGTCAAGTGGGGCGGGGGTGACGTTGAGATGGTGAGGGGCACGTAGATATATGCTTTATTTATCGCTCTCTTTTCGTAATAATAAAGATTCAATAAAGAACCGGGTTTAGAGTTTCGAGTTCAGAGTTTATTCGTGGCTCTTTTG
>CAYSOQ010000042.1:0-8084 GCA_964432685.1 uncultured bacterium | reverse complement strand
TTCCACTGCTCGATGTTGGGTTGTACAACGAGAACCTTCACCGTATCAACCGGCGACCCAGGTGAACTCTCTCTACTAAGCCTTGAGAAGCCAGGAAGGTGGAGAAGGAGCAGGATCCCAAGAAACAGGAGAGCCGGATAGAGAATCCTTGCAATCTTCCCCTTTTCAAAATAATCCTTCAAGGCCATGTAAAGACACACGTTGATAGCCATCAAGAGAAAACCGATTCCTATAACCCCGCCCAGGGCTGCGAATTCTCTTGCCAACCGGTCCCCATATTGTGAATAACCGAGGAGAAGCCATGGGAAACCTTCCTGCCTGATCGATCTTAAGACCTCCATTCCACTCCAAACGAAGGGAACCATGCAGAAACCCCAATATCTCCATCTGGACAGTCCCAGGTGGACTATGAGTGAAAATATGGAAAAGAATATCCCACAGTAGAAACTCAACAGGATCGCGCTCAAATACCCCACTAAAGGGCCAAGATTACCGTAGACAGAAATGGTAAATGCGATCCATCTCAGAAGAATAAACGAGGATAGGGCACCGTAGAGGAACCCGCACAAGGCGACCTCCCTTCTGGGCCTCCTTTTATCGATACAAAAAAAAAGTGGAAGAAACGCCCCGTACGCAAGCCAGGGCAGAAAAAAGGTTTTCCCTGGCATAGAGAATGCGTAGAGGAGACTCCCCCCGGTCAAAAGAGCCGTGTCTCTCAACCCCAGCCTGACAGAAGGGTACCATCTTCGACCCTTCCGGTTAATCAATGTCCTTACCTGTCACTTCTTTGAAAAGAGAGCGATGCCTGTTTCTCATCTTCATTGCCTGGGTGGGGTCCTTCGTGTGTTCGTACCCTGCAAGGTGGAGGAGACCATGTAATGCATAAAAGAAAAGCTTCTCTTCAATGTTGAGATAATTGGAAGGTACCTCAGATAGAACGGTTTCCACCGAGACGGCAATGTCCCCTTCGAAGCTCTTTGTTTCCCTGTCCCCCTCAATACTGTTACCCTCCTCGTAGGGGAAGGCAAGAACGTTGGTTGCCCTATCCGTTCCGAGATATGTCCTGTTAAGTGCCCTCATCCTCCTGTCGCCTACCAGGAGAAGGGTAATGAGAGAATCAGTGATACTTAGGCTCTCCAGGGACTTTTTTAGCATCCCCTTCAGTTCTTTCGTGTTTATCCGCCTCTTTCTCTGGCAATTTCTCACGTAGATTTTCGTCATACCGGCCCCGTTCTTCAAATCCCCCCTTCGATGGGTAGAAGATCCTGTTGTGATAAATTACCTTCAAACTCCTGAAAATCGCCTCCTCGAGGCTCGAGATCGCATCGGTCCCGAGGTCGACTTTCGCCAGCTGGCCATCAGAAACCGCTCTACTTATCACATACTTCACCACCCGTCCCAACTCTTTCTCTGTGATCTCTCTCAGACTTCTTGCCACAGCTTCTGCACCATCTGCCAGCATCACAATCACCTGTTCCTTGGTACCAGGAATAGGCCCAGGATAACGATCAGGTTTCTTCCCCTTTTGACTGCCATAGTAGTAAAGGGGAGCATTGCCGTGATGTGTTCTCATTATGTCCTCCACCTCCCTTCCGAGGCGGTATTTCTTGGCCAGTTTGATCCCTTCATCAATGTGAGAGATAATGATGAAACGGGATACGTCCTTCGAAACGGTGTCGTGTACGTTATCCGTATCGAACTGATTTTCGCTGTAATATTCTGGTTTCCAAACTTTCCCGATATCGTGGTAGAGTCCCCCTACCCTGCAAAGGACCTGATTTGCACCCATGGCTATTGCCCCCTCTTCAGCGATAAAAGCGGTGTTGATGCTGTGGTAGAAAGTTCCAGGGGCTTTTTCCCTTAACACTTTGAGTAGAGGGGAACTCTCACTGCAAAGTTCCATCAATTTTAATGGCGACGAGATCCTGAATAGTTCTTCCCCAAGGTAAAGAAAGAGGAAAAGGAGACCAATTCCGGGAACCACTGCGAGGAGGGAGGAGAGCAATACAGTGCCAGTAAATGCTTCGCCTCTGAATGCATACCATAAGAGAGAACTGAATACTACCTGCAGGAGAGACCCGAATATCGTGCACTTTACCATACTCCCTTTCAAGTCGGCATACCTTCCTACTGCGTAACCGGAAAGGAGGGAAAAAGCTCCCACGAGAGAGATGAGGGGAGAAATCCCCGATACAAAGTTCGCCGTAACCACTGTCAACAGACCTCCGAGAAGAGCCTCTGAGGGCAGGAAGGAGAACCTCATCAGGACTCCCAATGCAGCAAACGGGATGGACGTAGCAAAGAGTTCCCTGTTTACAACACCCCCTGAAAACACATGGGAAAAGGTAATGTACAAAACAAAGTAGAATGAGAGAATCACGGCATGGATAAATAAGAGGTATGCGAGGGGGATCCTTCTCGTTAAGGGGTGTCCTGTCACTCTTCCCATCTTCTTCACTTGTTTGTCTCCCATTTCTCGTACGCCTTAATGATTTCCTGGACCAGGGGATGGCGCACCACATCAATTTCTGAAAAATAACAGAACCGTATCTTTTCAACCTCCTTGAGGACTGATCTAACTTCGATGAGCCCTGATACCCTGCCGCCTGGGAGGTCTACCTGGGTTATATCCCCGGTAATAACAGCCTTGGAGCCAAATCCAATTCTCGTGAGGAACATCTTCATCTGCTCTGTTGTGGTGTTCTGAGCCTCATCGAGAATGACAAAGGAATCGTTCAGGGTCCGGCCGCGCATAAACGCCAGGGGAGCGATCTCGATGGTTCCCCTCTCGATCATTCTTGATGACTGATCGTAATCAAGCATGAAGTAAAGTGCATCGTAGAGTGGCCGGAGATAAGGATTTATCTTCTCATACATATCTCCTGGTAGAAAGCCCAGTTTCTCACCTGCCTCAACGGCGGGCCTTGCGAGAACAATCCTCCTCACAACCTTCCTTAGGAGAAAGGAGACTGCCATTGCCATCGCCAGAAAGGTCTTCCCAGTTCCTGCCGGTCCAATACCGAAAACGATATCATGGTTCCTGATAGCATCTATGTAATCCTTTTGAGCCTTGCTCTTCGGGGTAATCACCTTTTTTCTTGATGAGACGAAGACGGTGTCGCAGAATATATCACGTAGATTCGCCTTCCGGTCCGCGGAGATTACTTTCACTGCCTGGCCAACATCGTTCGGATAGATAGGATATCCCCTTTTCAGAATATCGTAGAGGCTGTTTAGGACATTTTCCGCAATTTCCGCTTCAAGAGGACCCCCCTTTATGGTTAGGCCATCACCCTTTGACCCGATCCTGACCCCAAGGCCCTCTTCGACCACCTTGAGGTTTTCGTTTCCCGGCCCAAGGAGAGCACGCACGAGTTCCATGTCCTCAAATCTCAACGTACAATATTGTTCCGCTATCTGTTTTGCTGCCATATCCTCAGAACCCTTTGAATATTTCTCCCATAATCAGCGAAATTCCGGAATTATTGATTATATCACATATGAGAAAAAGTATTGAACCGACAAACCCTAAGGTTAACAATAAGTTAGCAATTGTTATCATTCGGACCCGCTTGTGAAGGCCCACTTTTTCTTCCAACAAATCCCTGCCTGAAACCGAGGGCTTTTTCTCTTTAATGGAAAGGTATGAAAGCTCGTTCAACTTGGCAAGGGCCTTATACCCTTCGAAGAGAGTGAGACAGGACCGCCGTATATGCTTGATCGGTTCCATGTAATCTTTCATTGCCTCAGCAAGGATTTGTACATTTTTCTCTTTCCCCAGATTTTTTACAGAAACCTTTCTGCCCATTTTTATCAGAATATCCTGGCTGGGGATTTTCTCCATGATCAGGGGATATTCATCCAGGTACTGCATCCCCTCCATCATTAGTTGATCCACCCGAACAGGTTTTTTCAGGGGGGGATAGGATTGAATGGTATAGGAATCGAAAGTGTACTCACCGTTACTGTAAGTTAAGACTCTGAAGAAACATTCCTTTATCTGAATCTTGAGGTAGATTGATAGAATATCTTCATCAACGAGACCCTTCTCGATCAGAATCTCCCCGATCTTTTTCCCATGCTTTTTCTGATCCCTGAGGCACCGTTCCCTGTCTGAATCACTTATTACACCACCATCAACAAGCATTTGCCCTATCATCTGTTCCTTGCTTCGAATATCGGGAGAGACATCGACAATTTCTCCCTCGTTGAGGACAAAAAGCATGTTTCCCTTGGAAGAGATTATATTCAGAGCTCCACTTTTGCGCTGAAGTGACAGGAGTTGGAAAATGTCAGCGATATTGAACTCTTTTATGTTTCCCTTTAGACCCATGGTTTACATACTCGTGAGAGTGTGAGTTCTATGTATTTTCCGAATGAAATATTCTGTCCCCACTCCTATCCCCACATACCCTAAGAAGAGAATACTGCCTGTTATGCGATTTCCAAGCCCCCAAATCAAATGGTAAAGGGGTGAGAATTCCCCCGGGAAGAAAAACCAGAAGAGGGAGAAAACGGAAATAATAAAGGAAAAACAGAGGTTGATAATAAGAAAAGTTGTGACTGCACCGGTTGAAATGAATGCATATCCGGGAACTATAGCAGAAAGTACCCTTATCGCCTTCCTCCTGAATCTGATAGGATAGAGCTTCTCAATATTCGATGAAGACCCCCTTACAAGTAGCGACTTCGACCTGCAGATCTGACAGATATCATCTTTCTTCAGACTGACCTTCCAGAGCTGCCTGTCTCCGCATACCCGGCACGAGAGAGTAATGTACCTGTTATAAGTCACAACCCTCAGGACAAGTGTGCCCACTATGAGGTACATAAAGAATGGGAGAGCTTTGCCAAAGGGAGGATCCCAGAGGAAAGAGAAGGGGCTGCTCTTTACACCCTCTACCTCTGCATACTCAAAAAGTGATTTTAGAACTTCTTTCCCCCCGGTTGGAGGAATCAACACGTTCCCTTCGATTGTCGCGGGGTTAACAGAAAAAGGCCTTTTTCCCTTAACATCCTTCCAGGTTTTTCCAATAATCCTGGCCCCTTCTTCGAATCGAAAATTACTCGTATATAGCTGATAGAGGTTGAAAGAAACGATTGGGTCAGGACCTATTTCATCCTTGATCTCTTCCAGTTTGGTGAGAGCACCCATGCGGTCTCCACCATAGAACTTTGCTGTTGAGACGAATACACCAAACTCTTTGCCAAAGTTCCGTTCGAGCCTCATGGATAAATCGAGGGCTTCCCTGTATTTCCCCTGGAGAAATTGATACCTTGCCCTGCCGATCTGGTGTATCAGGGACGATCCCTCTAATTCTATCTTCCCTGGAGATCTGCTATCCACTATCCCGTATGAAAGGTAGAGGAGATTTTTCCCGGCGGGAGAAACAGCGATTTCATACTTTTTGCCCAATCCCCCGTTGAAGATGATCGAAAGGATAATACTCCCGATAATGAGGTAAGCAATGATAATCTCCCTGTGGACCATGTACGGGGAAAAGAGAATAACCATTACCATGAGAAAGACATAGGGTGATTTGAGATAAATTGAGAGCCCTAATAAGAGCAGAAGTAGTACCGGCCTCAGATAAGGCTCCCCCCTCTTGATGATTTTTATCCTCAGGATATCTGACGTGAATGAGGGAAGATATTTAAAGACCATGGAGATAGTAAAAAAGAGGGCGAAGGAAAGTATAAATAGATTGATGAACGCCGCGAACACGTAAAGTGATTTTAGAAGAGAAACTGGATTTTCAAATGTAGCATAATAGAGATTGAGAATGTCTCCGATAGATCGGAATGGGTGGAGGCTCAAAGCATCTTTCAACGCAATATAGAGCCATAATTTCACGTTCAATGGGGATACTTTGAGGGCTTCCCTGGTGAAATCCAGGCGCACATCTCCTGAAAAGTCTTCCGTCTTTTTAAATACTTCATCGGCAAAGGAATTAATGGAGAATATCCCATGCCTGTACATTTCATTTCTCAGCTTATGGATAGAATCAACAAACGTGTCCTTTTCTCTCTTTATGGCAAATGAGAGAGAAGTGTCATAACGTGCACTGATTGTCCGGGGTATCTGTAATTCACCACCATAGATTCGTCCCGCAGGAAGAGAGAATATTAATAGACAGATGACAGATGAAAGAATGTTCCTTCCACTAATCCCGGAAAAGATTGTTTTCATCCGAGTTTTCATCAATCCTCACAAATTCTCTTTCACTTAATTTTGCTTCCCCTCGAACTTATTGTCCCAGGTGGGAAGAAAAGAAATATTTTTATAGTGGATAGTGTATCTTCTTTCCTGTAATGAAATGCCTGTCCTATTGTCACGATTTACTCCTGGTCGGAAGACTCAGGGAGGAAGATGGAACGATGGGAAAAATTGACTCGTAGCAACTTTCCCTATTCTTTGGCATAAGGAATATGTGCATGTAGGAGAAGCTAAAAATATTTCATCCCCTTTTTCCCGATTTCATTGTATCATTTCCTTTTTAAATAAATCAAAAAGCCATATCTTATTCAATCGTTTTATTTACTGATAACCTTTAATCCCCGCGACGGGGAATTTCAAGGAGAGGCCATGTCTAAGTTCTCGAAACTTGTTGAAATTATGGAAATCCTTAGAGGAGAAAATGGGTGTGCATGGGACATTGCACAGGACCTGGTCACATTACGTCAGTACCTCATCGAAGAATCTTACGAAGTTCTTGAAATGATCGACAGGGAGGATTACAGGGGATTAAAGGAGGAATTGGGTGACCTTATGTTTGAAATCATCTTCATCTCAAAAATCGCTTCAGACATGGGAAAATTCGGTATCGATGATGTCATTGAAGAGATTCTAGAAAAAATGATCCGCCGCCACCCCCATGTGTTCGGAAACACAAAAGCTGAGACCCCTGAACAAGTGTCTTCAAACTGGAGGAAGATAAAGATCAACCAGGAGAACAGAAAATACGATTCGGCCCTCGGAGGATTGCCAAAAACCCTACCCGCCCTATTCATGTCCCATAAACTCACCCGTCAAGCGGCAAGGGTTAATTTTGACTGGGATAACATCGAGGCTATCCTGGAAAAGCTTCAAGAGGAAATCGATGAGTTCAAGAGAGCTCATGAGGGTGGCAACAGGGAGGAAATTGAGGCAGAAATCGGGGATATCCTCTTTGCGGGGGCAAACATTGCACGTTTTTTGAACATTAACCCCGAAATTGCCCTTATCAATGCAAATCGCCGTTTCGTGGAACGTTTTCAGTATATTGAGAAACGCCTCATTGAACAGAAAAAAGATATCGAAAAAACTCCCCTGGATGAGATGGAAGCTTTGTGGGAAGAGGCGAAAAATACACTTTGACACTTTTCCACATTACGTGTGAAATTCCTGTTGATAACTCTGTGGATATTTTCCTCCTCCTTATTGCTTATTGACACTTATACTCATTGCCTATTTTTTAAGCAGGATCGTCCCGCCTCCTTTATCAATGATTTTCATTAAAGATCCGAAGGAGGACGCCACTAGTTGTTAACTATATGGTATGAAAGAACTATTTGGCCGCCCAGGGCTATTTTATAATGGGAGGAAGAGAAGAGATCCACTTATTTCCCTGGAGGATGGCAAGATTATTGCTCTTATATTTTTTTAATTACTCTCTCCATTTACGAGCCTCTCAGGCCATTTATCTCCATATCCCTTTGAGTAGATGAAAAGATTAGGAAATGTAAAAGGATATACTGGTTATGGGTAAAAAATCTTTCGGGAGGAATTCCTCTTGACAAACTCTTGATATGATTCTAATATTTTTCCCCTGGAGCAAAAACTTATTTTAGGAGAAAGAAACTTGGCAAATATCAAGTCAGCAATTAAGCGACAGAAGCAAAACCTGATAAGGAAAGAGAGAAACAGTGCCAGAAGATCGCGGGTAAAGACTTATATTAAAGCCTTCAGGAATGCAGTTACTGAAGGGGACGCGGATAAGGCGAAAGCTCTTTTGCCTGTTTTAACCCGGGAAATTCACAAGGCTGTCACAAAAGGAATCCTTCATAAGAACAACGCCTCAAGAAAGGTATCCCGCCTCTCTTTT
>CAYSOQ010000041.1:0-8119 GCA_964432685.1 uncultured bacterium | reverse complement strand
TGGTCCTTGAAAGTCCCACATGCCTGCCCCATATACCCAAAGAAAGCCGATTTCATATTCCGGGTTTGATTGAAAATACTACTTGAAAATTATATTCTTAGAGGTAGCAAGGACTCAAGGATCGGGAGACGATGAGCAGTGGAAGGAAGAAACATGAGGAACTGGAATCCCTGCTTCTAGGGATTGCCCATGAAATCAGAAATCCGTTGAATGCCCTGAGTATCAACAGCCAGCTTCTTTCTGAGTATGCTGATATGCTTCCGGACTGGTTCGCCAAGAAGGGGGAAATGAAGGAGATCATCTCTTCCGATAGGGAGGTGCTCCAGCGCCTTGATGATCTTGTGTCCGAGTTTATACGTGTTACGAAACCGCCCAAACCCGAATTCGTTGTGTCCGATCTGAACGGAATTGTCGAGGAAGTGCTGAGGTTTGTGGAGGTTGACTTCAAAGGGAGGGGCATAAAAGTAAGGTACATGCCTGGAAAGGGTCCATTAACGGTTCTTGTTGATGAAAAGCTTGTGAAACAGGCTCTTCTGAATATACTTCTCAATGCGGCTGAAGCCCTTGATAAGGAGGAGAAGAAGATTGAAGTGTGTACGAAGAAGGAAGAAGGAGGGGTCAGTGTCTCCGTAGAAGATAACGGTTGCGGTATCGGGAGGGAGGAGCGGGGGGAGATCTTTTCCCTCTTTTACACGACCAAGAGCCGGGGAAGCGGAGTAGGATTACCCATGGTGAGGAAGATTATGGATGTCCACCATGGGAAGGTCCGCGTGAAGGGGAGGAAAGGAAGTGGGACGAAGTTCAGCCTTCAATTTCTCCCGGCCAGGAAGTTCCGGGATATCATCGATGGGGCTCCAGGGGAGAGGTTTCTTCCAGAGGTGGTTCGATGACGTCGAAAAAGGGTTTCGAAGGGCTCAGGGTGATGGTGGTCGATGATGAACGTGACAACCTGGAGAGCCTTGGAAGAGTGCTTAAAAACCTTGGGATTAATGTTTCCCTGTATGATTCGTCAATGGAAGCCCTCACAAATCTGAACAGTGAGCATAACGATCTGGTAATTACGGATATGAAGATGCCAGAAATCGACGGAATGGAATTTATCCGGAGGGCAGCTGAAATCGCCCCCGAAGTTCCTGTCGTTGTGCTCACGGCATTCGGGTCCATCGGAAATGCAGTGGAGGCGATAAAGGAGGGTGCTACCGATTACCTGCAGAAACCAGTTGATATCCAGGGGCTAAAAGGAGTGATAATCAAAGCTGCCCGGTCGAGGGGGATGATGAGGGAGCTTGAAACCCTGCGGAGATCAGTGATGACAGGCGCAGGGGAAATCGTCTTTCACTCGTCATCCATGGAACGAGTTATGAAGATGGTGAGATCGGTGGCCCCGACGACTTCCAACGTGTTGATCCTGGGAGAATCTGGAACGGGGAAGGAACTCATTGCAAGGGCAATCCATGAAATGAGCAAAAGGAAAGAAAACCCCCTCATTCCTATAAACTGTGCGGCACTTACAGAAGGCCTTCTGGAATCGGAGCTTTTTGGCCATGAGAAAGGAGCCTTTACTGGAGCGGTTTCTTCTTCCAGGGAGAAGATGGTACTTGCAGAGGGGGGGACCCTCTTCCTGGATGAGGTGGGAGATCTTTCCCTTCCCATTCAGGCGAAACTCCTGAGAGCGCTGGAACAGAAAGAGATAATGCGCCTGGGGGGGGACAGGGTGATCTACGTTGATGTGAGAATCCTCGCGGCGACCAATGCGGACCTCAAGGGTAGGGTGGAGAGGAAAGAGTTTCGCGAAGACCTCTATTACCGGTTGAGCGTGTTCACCATCAGCCTGCCGCCCCTACGTGAGAGAGAAGAGGATATCCCCTTGTTGATCGGCCATTTGACGAAGAAAATCTGCGAGGGAAACGATATCCAGGAGAAAGGGGTCAGCGAGAGGGTAGTGGGAATCTTTTCCCGCTACCCCTGGCCGGGAAACATAAGGGAACTCAGGAATACCCTGGAAAGAATGATTCTCCTCTCGGAAGGTGATACGGTAACGGGGGAACATATTCCCCAGGATATCAGGGATGCTACTTCGAAGGAGGCTATCCCCGTTCCGGGGAGGGTTGGCCCTTTGAAGAAGGGGACCCTTTCCCTTCCAGAGATACAACGTACAGCAATTATAGAGACGTTGAAAGCCACAGGGAATAACAGGGTTAGAGCTGCAAAATCTCTGGGAATAAGCGTGAGAACTCTTTACCGGAAGTTGAAGGAATATGACATAAAATAGGGACATTTTGGCACGCAGTGTCATTTTGTCACTCTTTGTTCTCCATTCTCTACGGGCTGCCTGTCCGGTCATCTTCTTTGAATACTAAAAATCTTTAATAAATACAAAGAGATATCAAGCTAATGGTGATTATTGGGAAATTTGGCATGCCTCTTGAGTATATTGTGGATACGAACTAAAGGAGGTTGCTGAGATGAGCGTACGGATCTTACTCGTTGCCGGAAGGGAGAGGCGGGGGGATCAGGTGCGTAAAGTGATCGATGACCTTAAGGGTTTCGGAATAGAGGCGGAGTTGTGTTCTGATTTTCTGGAATTCGGGTCTGTATGGCAGGAGGGTAAGTTTGCCGTTGCCCTCATCGATCTGGATAATGTTATTTACGGCGGTTACGATCCCTTTACCCATTTTGAGGATATCATCTCAACGATCCCTTCAGTGTTTCTGTCTGAGAGGGGAAATCTGGAAAAATGGGCACGGGCCATGGAATCGGGAGCGGTGAGTTTCGTTACTCGGCCCTTTCACACCCAGGCACTTTCCCGATTCATTCTCAGGATAATAAATCAACATATTAATAAATAAAGAACGGAGGTAAGAGATGTCAAAGATCATCGGGATTGACCTTGGAACTACGAATTCTGTGGTAGCGATTATGGAAGGTGGGGAACCGGAAGTATTGATCAACGAAGAAGGTTCGAGGATTACTCCATCCGTAGTCGGCTTTACGAAGGATGACCAGGTCCTCGTCGGCCAGGTGGCAAAGAGGCAGGCAATAACGAACCCGGAAAACACGGTCTTTTCGATAAAACGGTTCGTGGGAAGGCGCTATGAAGAGGTGTCAGAGGAGATGGGCATGGTTCCTTACGGGATCGCCAAGGGAGAGAAAAATGATGCGAGGGTGAAGATTGGAGAGAAGGAATACACTCCCCAGCAGATTTCTTCCATGATCCTCAACAAGTTGAAGAAAGCGGCTGAAGCGTATCTCGGGGAGGAGGTAAAACAGGCTGTAATCACCGTCCCTGCATATTTCAACGATTCGCAGAGGCAGGCCACAAAGGATGCAGGTACGATTGCAGGGCTCGAAGTTATGAGGATCATCAATGAACCCACCGCTGCGGCCCTGGCTTACGGACTGGACAAGAAGAAGAACGAGGTAATCGCAGTTTATGATTTCGGCGGCGGGACCTTTGACATTTCGATACTCGAAGTGGGTGAGAATGTGGTGGAGGTCAAGGCCACCAATGGAGACACCCACCTGGGGGGGGACAATGTTGATCAGAGAGTCATCGAATGGATCGTCGAAGAGGTCAAAAAAGACCAGGGGATCGACCTATCAAAGGATAAAATGGCCCTTCAGCGCTTGAAGGAAGCCGCAGAGAAGGCGAAGATCGAACTTTCATCCGTCCTCGAAACGGAGATCAATTTACCCTTTGTCACAGCCGATGCCTCGGGGCCCAAGCACCTGAGCCTGAAGCTAACCAGGGCAAAACTGGAATCTATGATTGGGGATATGATTCAACGGACACTGGAACCGTGCAGGCAGGCACTTAATGATTCAGGGCTCAAGGCATCTGATATCGACGAGGTAGTACTTGTTGGGGGATCCACGAGGATTCCTAAAGTACTTGAAACAGTAAAGGAATTTTTCGGCAAGGAGCCCCACAAGGGAGTGAATCCTGACGAGGTTGTTGCCCTGGGTGCTGCGGTTCAGGCGGGTGTGTTGGGAGGAGAAGTAAAGGATGTGCTCCTCCTCGACGTAACACCCCTTTCCCTGGGAATTGAAACCCTCGGGGGTGTGATGACGAAGATTATAGAGCGGAACTCAACTATTCCCATCAAGAAAGGCGAAGTGTTTACTACTGCAGCGGACAATCAGACATCAGTGGAAATTCACGTCCTGCAGGGAGAGAGGGAAATGGCGAGTGTAAACAGGACTCTCGGGCGTTTCCATCTGGAGGGGATCCCTTCGGCCCCCAGGGGAATGCCGAAAATCGATGTTACTTTCGACATCGATGCAAACGGTATCCTGAATGTATCTGCTAAGGATACGGCGACAGGGAAGGAGCAGAGGATCACCGTAACCGCCTCAACCGGGTTAACCGATGATGAGATTGATAAGATGGTGAATGAAGGCGAAGCCCATGCAGAAGATGACAAGAAAGAGAGGCAGAAGGTGGAAGCTAAGAATAATCTGGACAGCCTGGTCTACGGCATAGAAAAAACTCTCAATGAGAACAGGGAAAAACTTCCTGAGGATGAGGTGAAGAAAGTAGAGGAAGCCATAGGGGTAGCAAGGGAGGCACTCAAATCTGACGACGAAAACAACATGCGCAAGGCAGCGGAGGATCTTACACAGGCTTCACACAAGATCGCGGAGATCATGTATCAGCAGGCAAAAGAGGCTCCTGAAGAGGAAACAGCTGCCGGAACTTCAGGAGAGGAGGGGGATGAAGTGATCGATGCAGAATTTGAGGACCAGGAGACTGGCAAGTGAGTTTGACCACACACAAACATTAATTAAAGGAGGTGGATGTCATGGCGATCGTGAGATGGTTCGACCCTTTCAGGGACATGGCCATGATGCAGGAGAGGATGAACAGGTTCTTTGAGGGAAGTCTCTCCAGGGTCAAGGATAGAAGTGACGCCTTTTCGAAGGGCCTATGGTCACCTTCGGTGGACATCTGCGAGACAGGGGAGAACGTTATCGTCAAGGCTGAGCTTCCGGGTGTAAACCGGGACGATATTTCCATCGAGGTGAAGGATGGAATCCTGTCTATCAAAGGTGAGCGGAAGTTCGAGAAAGAAGTAAAAGAGGAAAATTACCATCTGATGGAACGTGAGTTTGGGACCTTTCACAGATCTTTCTCCCTTCCCACCATTGTGGATCAGGAGAAGGTTTCTGCCTCTTACAAGGGCGGTGTTCTTGAAATCCTGCTTCCAAAAAAGGATGATGTGAAGGGAAGGCAGATTGAGATCGAGGGTGTATGACTCTGGGAGGGGTGCAGGCATGATGCCTGCACCCATTTCTCTTCGATTTCATCTAAAAGATGGAAAAAGGGAAGGGTGAGGGTCTATGGATCGCTCGAAGGATTACTACTCTATACTCGGAGTCCCTGAAACTGCCTCCAGTGATGAAATTAAAAGGGCTTTCAGGAAGAAAGCAAAGAAGTACCACCCTGACGTGAATCCAGGTGATAAGGAAGCAGAGCAGATGTTCAAGGAGACAAACGAGGCCTATGGAATCCTCTCGGATTCTGGGAAGAGGATGGAATATGACAACATCAGGAAAGGTGCCTTCTCTCCAGGAGGGATGGGCGGTTTTTCTGATTTCGATCTCTACCAAACTTTTGGAGGGAGTGACGGATCCTTCAATTTCCAGGATCTCTTCGTCTCTCCAGGGAGACGGGGAACCCGATTGAGGGGAAGGGATATACACATGACCATAAACCTCTCCTTCGATGAGGCAGTAAAAGGAACGGATAGGGAGATAAGGTTTTCAAGGGAAGTGGAATGCGCCAGTTGCGGTGGGAGCAAACGGGATCAATCGAAAAAAATGATCTGTTCCTCGTGTGCCGGAAGGGGGAGGGCTCAGGTCTCAGAGGACATAAAGGTGAAAATCCCCGCGGGTACCGATACGGGAACCAGAGTGAGGGTTTCCGGAAAGGGGGAAGGGGGAACATCGGGTGGTCCGGTGGGGGACCTGATACTCAACGCACAGGTTTCCCCTCACCCATATTTCCGGAGGGAGGGGAAGAATATCCATCTGGAAATCCCACTGAATGTCTCCGAAGCCATCCTCGGTGGGAATATCGATATTCCCACCATCGATGGGACTGTATCGCTCAAGGTTCCTCCTGGGACGGGAAGTGGAAAGAAATTCAGGTTGAAGGGGAAAGGTGTATACGGGAGCAAAAGTGGCAGGGGAGACCAGTATGTAACCGTAAAGGTTACAGTTCCCAGCCCTGTTGACGATGAGTTAAGAAAGCTTGTGAAAGAAATATCAAAATGGGAAGATAATACTATACGAAAACGGTTCGACTGATTACTCGGATAAACGAGTGATCAAGCTTCGATCATCGCTTAAGAGGTGAATAGGCTATGGGTAACACAATCAAGACGACACTGCTTCTTTCCGGGTTAACCGGTCTTTTGATTCTTATAGGGAATATGTTTGGCGGAAGGCAGGGAATGGTCATCGCCTTTGGCTTCGCCCTGGTCCTCAATTTCGGGAGCTATTGGTTTTCGGATAAAATAGTCCTTAAAATGTATCGCGCGAAAGAAGCGGACCCGGAAAGGTTTCAGGGGCTACACAGAATCGTCATCGGCCTCGCTCAGAAGGCCCGGATCCCCATTCCGAAGATCTACGTGGTGGAGAACCCCGTTCCCAATGCTTTTGCAACAGGAAGGGATCCCTCCCATGCAGCCGTGGCAGTTACCAGCGGGATCATGGGCCTCCTAAGTGAGGAGGAACTAGAGGGGGTGATAGCCCACGAGCTTTCCCACGTGAAGAATAGGGATATCCTCATCTCATCCATTGCTGCTACCCTGGCAGGGGCAGTTATGATGCTTGCCAGCATGGCCAGGTGGGCTGCAATCTTCGGCTTTGGTGGTGGAGATGACGATGAGGGGGGTGGCCTGTTGGGTCTCATCGCCGTAGCCATACTCGCTCCAGTCGGTGCGATGGTCATTCAGCTTGCAATCTCCAGATCCAGGGAGTACCTTGCCGACGAATCAGGGGCGAAGCTGTGTGGGAATCCCTTCCACCTTGCGAATGCCCTTCGCAAACTGGGGACCTATTCAGGAGGAGGGAAGCTTACGGCAAATCCCTCTACTGCTCACATGTTGATAGTAAATCCCTTTGCCGGGGGAAAGACCCTCATGGCACTTTTTTCAACTCATCCTCCCCTCGAGGAGAGGATCGCCCGTCTGGAGAAAATGGTGGGAGTGAGGGGGTAAAAAAGGAACCCGATATGATGGAGATTGCGTTTTACAGGGAGAGACTTTCGGGAAAAGCTCAGGGAATGCTCAATTCTGCCATCGAGGAGTCCCAGAAGAGGCACCATTACTACCTTGGCCTCGAACATCTCTTCATCGCTTTTTCTGAGACTGAGAAGGAACTCTTTTATGATCTCGTGAAGGAAGTGGGTCTGGAATCTGAGTCGGTCATTTTGAGTGTAAAGGAGTACCTGGGCATATCGAGGCAGTACCTTGGTGTGGGGATGAAGATTCCCCCCGCCACAAAACAGGTTTTCAGGATTGCATGGGAGACTGCCCAGAGGAACAAGAGGAGCCTGATTGAACCATCCGATATATTCCTGGGGGTTTTTCACGAGACCCATTCCATTCCTGCCCGGATATTCAAGAGTTATGGAGTGGAACCAGGAACGGCTCTCACGAAGTTCAGTACCCACCTGAAATCGAGGGCGGAGAAGATAGAGGATTTGAAGAAGAGGTATGAGCTTCCCACGAACCTTCGCACCTTCGGGGTGAACCTGAACCTCCTTGCCCGGGAAGGGAAGATACCACCCCTCATCGGCAGGGACGAAGAGATCGACATGATCCTCGAAATTCTCTGCCACAAGGACAGGTGCAACTCGGTGATGGTGATAGGGGACCCCGGAGTGGGGAAGACTGCCGTAGTAGAAGGTGTGGCTTTGAGGCTTGAATACGAACCTCACCGGGTTCCCGGAAGGCTAAGGGGTTACCAGGTTGTGAACCTTCAGATGAACACTGTCGTGGCGGGGACTGTCTTCAGAGGGATGTTCGAGGACAGGATCGAGAAGGTGATCAACGAGCTGAGGGACCGCAAGAATATAATTCTTTTCGTTGATGAAGCCCATACTTTGATAGGG
>CAYSOQ010000040.1:0-8284 GCA_964432685.1 uncultured bacterium | reverse complement strand
TGTATCCATGCCGGTGAATTTCGACGGTGTGTTCATCCTCGACTTTCCCGACCGGGGGTTTCTCCTCCATTCCCAGATGGTCTACTACAATGTGAAAGTTGCCACCTTTGTCCCCTCATCGTGGGGTGTACCCGACTTCCTCAGGGACCGTAGTAAGGATCTGAGGGATATCCATGTTGCTCTCGACTTCAATTACCTCTCTTCTTCCGGGAAAGTAAAAGGTTTCCTTAACGCCTACAGGGGAATGTTCGGGGTGTTACCTGACAGGTTCGCCGGCTATGGATATGATCTGGGAATCCTGGTCGGGTCTTTCGAAGTGAATAGAAGTGAGGAAGATATTTTTGAGGAAGGACCGGGCCTTCAGTTCAGGCAGGAACTCTCGGGAGAAAGGAGGTTCGAAGGGGTAACCGGCGGGTATGCCTTTTATGATGGGGAGATTTACAAAACAATGTCAATTGTCAGGGTTGATGATGGTAGGATTACTGAAGTTAGAAATCCGGTATATTGAGAATAATATTGAAGGAGGGGACAGATGGCGCTGAGAAAGGCGGTTTTTCCTGCAGCGGGTCAAGGAACAAGGTTTCTTCCGGTTACCAAATCATCCCCTAAAGAGATGTTACCCCTCGTGGACAAACCTCTCATCCAGCATTGCGTGGAGGAGGCGGTGGATTCAGGAATTGAGGATATCATCATTGTCACGGGAAGGGGAAAACATTCGATAGAGGACCACTTTGACATCTCTTTTGAACTGGAAGAACTTCTTAGGCGGAAAGACAAGAAGAGTGAACTCGATGAAGTTCGAGCCGTTTCAGAGATGGCCGATTTTTTCTATGTGAGGCAGAACATGCCTCTAGGGTTGGGTCATGCCGTCTTGAGGGCAAAAGACCTTGTAAACAATGAGGAATTTGCCGTCATCCTGGGTGACGATATCATCGATTCCAGGGTTCCAGTAGTGAAGCAACTAATGGAAGCCCGTGAGAGGTTCGGGCCCGGGATTTACCTGGCGGTGGAAAGAGTTGACCCGATGCATGTGTCGAGGTACGGTATAGTTAACCCCCGTACGCAGGAAGGAATTGTGTCGGAAGTGGTAGACATGGTGGAAAAACCGGATATGGAAAGTGCTCCCTCCAATCTTGCTATCATCGGAAGATATATTTTACCCCCCCAGATTTTCCATGCACTTTCCCTGACTGCCCCCGGTTCGGGAGGTGAAATTCAGCTTACCGATGCGATGAAAGGGTTGATCGGAGAAGTAAAAGTCTATGCCGTCGAATTTGAGGGAACAAGGTACGATGCGGGGAACAAGGTGGGATTCATGAAGGCCAACATCGCATACGCCTTAAAGCGTAAGGAGATGAGAGAGGAATTATTAAGTTTTTTTCAGGATTTATCGGATAAGGAATATAAAACTTAACGATCAGGATGAAAATGGACGATTACAACAAGGGAATTCTTTATTTGAACCTCACACAGAAGGAGAGTGAGGAGCCTCCACATGGTGACAGTCGTGCACAGGTTTTTTCACCTTATACGGATATTCTGGAAAACGAGAGAGGTCTCATGATCATGATCGAACTTCCAGGAATCGAGCCGGGATCCATATCGTTGACCGTATCGGGAACCCGTATTTCAGTGAGCGGCTACAAAGAGAAAGAAAAATCTCCCGAAGGTTCCGTCCTTCTCTGCATCGAGAGGCGTTTTGGGAGGTTCAAGAAGGATTTCGAAATCGTAGGTGCCTTCAATACCCACGGGGTGATGGCGAAGATGAATGGAGGGGTCTTGAAGATTTTCGTTCCGAGGTGTGCGGAATTGAGGGGCCAGAAGAAGAGGATAGAAATTGAAACTGATGAGTGAGGGAGGGAGACTTGGCCAAGGAGATACCTGAAGAGGTAATGGGTGGGCCCCAAAGCCCCGGCGAAGATGCGGGAGGAATGCCTGAAGGTGAATTCACCGACATCCCGGACGAACTTCCCCTCTTACCTGTACGCGATATTGTTATTTTCCCCTACATGACCCTTCCCCTTTTTGTGGGCAGGGAAGCCTCTGTGGCTGCTGTTGAACAGGCGCTGAGTGGGAAACGGTATGTTTTTATTGCCTCCCAGAAGGATCCCTCGATAGAAACGCCCGGTGAAGAGGATATCTACCCAGTAGGAACCATCGCAATGATCATGCGCATGCTCAAGCTTCCTGACGGGCAGATTAAAATTCTGATTCAGGGAATCCTGAAGGGTACTGTCGTCGAGTATTCCCATATGGCACCTGCGGTGAAAGTGCGGGTGGAGAAGCTTCCTGAACCGGAAGTCAAAGAAGTTTCCCTTGAAGTGGAGGCTCTCATGAGATCCGTAAGGGAGAAAATCGAGAGGATATTGACTCTTAAAAACCTGCCCACAGAAATTGCCATGGTAATGGAGAATATAACAAGTCCCGGGATCCTTGCAGACCTCGTGGCATCGAATCTGCGCCTCAAGATCGAGGAAGCCCAGGCTATTCTAGAGGTAATTGAACCTGTTAAACGCCTGGAGAAGGTGAACAACCTCCTATCCAGGGAGCTTCAGGTAGCCGAGATGCAGGCGAAGATCCAGGATCAGGCGAAGGAAGAGATGACCAAGACCCAGAGGGAGTATTTTCTCAGGGAACAGTTGAAGGCGATCAAGAACGAACTGGGAGACAGGGACAGCAGGGGGGAGGAGATCGAAGAACTCAAGGAGAGGATTGAAAAGTCGAAGATGCCGGAAATTCCCCTGAATGAGGCGAACAAGCAGTTGAGGCGACTGGAGCAGATGCACCCCGATTCTGCAGAGTCGGCAATTGTACGCACATATCTCGACTGGCTGGTGGAGTTGCCCTGGAAGATATCAACGAGGGAGACGATTCAGATAAAAAAGGCGAAGATGATCCTCGACGAAGACCACTATGACTTGAGCCAGGTGAAGGAGCGGATTCTTGAATACCTGGCTGTGAGGAAGATGAAGAAGGATACACGGGGGCCTATCCTCTGCTTCGTGGGGCCGCCGGGAGTTGGGAAGACAAGCCTGGGGAAATCGATCGCGAGGGCCATGGGGAGGAAGTTCGTCCGTATATCCCTTGGAGGGATGAGAGACGAGGCGGAAATCAGAGGGCACAGGCGGACATATGTTGGGGCCCTGCCGGGAAGAATCATTCAGGGGGTAAAGCAGGCGGGGACGAATAATCCCGTGTTCATGCTGGATGAGATAGATAAACTTGGTTCTGATTTCAGAGGAGACCCTTCTTCAGCTCTTCTCGAAGTCCTCGACCCGGAACAGAATTACATGTTTTCAGACCACTACCTGAACGTCCCCTTCGACCTCTCTAAAGTTATGTTCGTTACAACGGCGAATTTGTCTGACCCCATTCCTCCTGCCCTGAAAGATAGAATGGAAACGATCACCCTTCCCGGCTACACGGATGTTGAGAAGCGGGAGATTGCAAAGAGATATCTGATCATAAGGCAGGTGGAAGAGAATGGGCTCAAGAAGAAGGATATCTCTTTCTCTGAGGGTGCGATCCTCTCTATCATCAATTTCTACACACGGGAAGCAGGACTGAGGAACCTCGAGAGGGAACTCGCGAATATTTGCAGAAAGGTTGCAAGGAAGATTGCAGAAGGCTCCAAAGGCCCCTTCAAAATCACCGCCTCGAATGTGGAGAAATATCTCGGTGCACCGAAATTCATCAAGGAAGAGGAACTGGGTGTATCCGAAGTGGGGGTCTCAACAGGCCTCGCATGGACCATGTCCGGGGGTGAGATACTGCACATCGAGGTTTCCCTGGTGAATGGGAAAGGGAGGGTTGCCATTACGGGTCAACTTGGAGATGTTATGAAAGAGTCGGCCCAGGCGGCGATCACTTACTCCCGGTCCCGCTCGGAGGAACTCGGGATCAAGGGTGATTTTGCTTCAACAAGAGATATTCACGTCCACGTACCAGCGGGAGCGATACCGAAGGACGGCCCTTCCGCGGGCATTACCATCGCGACGGCCCTTGTCTCAGCCCTTACAGGCATACCTGTTAAGAATGATCTCGCAATGACCGGGGAGATAACCTTGAAAGGGAGGGTCCTCCCCATAGGAGGGCTCAAGGAGAAATCCCTCGCAGCTCTCAGGGCGGGGATCAAGACAGTGGTGATACCGGAAAGGAACCAGAAGGACATCAGGGAACTCCCGCCTTACATAAGGAAGAAGCTCTGTTTCGAGGCTGTTTCGAATATGGACAGAGTAATCGAGCTGGCTCTGGAAAAAAATCCATTCAAAAAACGTAGGAGATCGGCGAAAAAAGTCTCTGGAGGCAAGAGAGGATGAAACCCGTGACGGGGAGCCGCATTTGATGGTGTCCGGAAAAGATGAGGATCCTGTAAGTAGTCTTGGCGAATCAAGAATTATCACGGAAATATTCCTCAAAGGGAAGCTGGAAGGCCCTCCCATGGGTGTGGGGCCTGGAGACGATTGCGCAGTCTTCTCCCCAGGTGGCGAAAGTATCGTGGTCTCTACGGATATGCTCGTTGAGGGCGTGCACTTCGATACGGCCTATTTCCCCCCGGGGTACCTGGGGGAGAAGTGTGTGAAAGTGAATGTGAGCGACCTGGCCGCTATGGGTGCAATCCCTCATTCTGCGTATCTCTCCATCGGCCTACGCCCGTCAACGAAGACAGGGTGGCTGAGGGAGTTTGCCTCAGGGTTCCGGAGATCCTTGAGATTTTTCAAGATGGCAATGGGGGGTGGGGACACGGTCAGGTCGGACAGGCTAACTTTTTCCGTTACCGCAGTGGGTACTATCAATGGAGCTCCCGTAACGCGCGGGGGGGCCAAGCCTGGAGATATAATTTTCCTGTCAGGAACTCATGGCCTGTCCCACCTGGGCATGCGCATACTGGAAAAGGGGAGGCGCCCCCTCAGGGAATATGCCTTTCCGGAACGCCGTGCAATCAAGAGTCACCTTGACCCACGGATAGATGTTGCGCTGGGGTCTTTCCTGAGAAAGAAAAAAATCGCCACCTCCATGATTGATACCAGCGACGGGCTGGTGACGGACCTGAAAAGGATCCTTGAAGCATCGGGTGTGGGGGCGGAAATTGACCTGTCAGGTCTCAAGGTGGATGATAAATTTAAGGATCTGGCAAAGGAATTTCGCATGGATTGGGAGGACCTCGTATATTTTGGGGGAGAGGACTACAACCTCCTCTTCACCGTGTCTCCCCGAAAGAGAGAGGCACTTAGACGGTGGGAGGAAGAATCACGGCTCCAGGAAATCGGATGTATCACCGGGGGAAAGGGGATCCGTACAGCCTTGAAGGGAAGGGGCCCCGCAGTCAACTGGAAGAAGAACCCCCTATTCCGCCATTTCGAGCCGGAGGAGAGTAAGGTCAATTGAATGACCTGATATATCTCGCAATCCTTTTTCTTCTTTCAGCATTTTTCTCCGCCTCAGAAACCGCGTATTTTGCTGTGTCCCTGCCGGAACTCAATGGAATAAAGGATAAGTGGCCTACCCAGTTCAAGCGGATTTCCTACCTGAGGGAGAAGCCGAAAAGGCTGATCATTACGGTCCTGATAGGCGGAGAGTTTGCGAACATTACCATAACTGCAATCATTACGGGGCTCCTCTCGAGGATGCTCAATTCAGGGGGGGAAGTGGTTTCCCTTCTCGTTTCCACCACAGCCATCATGATGTTCGGAGACCTCATTCCGAAAAGTATCGCATTTGTCCATTCTTCCCGCTACGTGAGGGTGGCATCCCTGCCGCTTTCATGGTTCATGAAAATCATCTCTCCCGTGAGGGCGATAATAGAGGGGGTTGCCTCTGCCTTCTTATTTCTCTTCGGGATCCGCCATCCGGAGGAACTCCCATCCTTCTCCGAAAGCAAGTTCAGAACCCTGGTCGACGAGGGGGAGAAGAGTGGAGAAGTGGACAGGACCGAGTCAGCCCTGATCCACAATATTTTCGAACTCACTGACCAGAAGGCCTCCAACGTAATGACACCCGTCAACGACGTGTTCATGATCGAGCACTTTCTGAAGTTTCCAGATGTGGTTCCCCTTATCAAGATGTACCGCCACTCTAGGATTCCCGTGTTCAAGGGGGACAGGAATAATATCGTTGGTATCCTCTACTTCAAGGACAGCCTCAAATACTTGAAGGGGATCGAGGAGGATGTGGACTGGCACAGTCTTCTCAAAGAGCCCTATTTCGTCCCCGAAACCAAGAGGCTACTCGATCTGTTGGATGACATGCGTAAGAGGAAGATCCACATGTCGGTAATCATTGATGAGTTCGGGGACGTTACCGGGATTGTAACCCTGGAGGATATCCTCGAGGAACTCTTTGGCGAAATCCAGGACGAGTACGATGCGGAGGAATCACAGGTCCTCCACCTTGACGACGGGGAAAAGATTGTTAGCGGGAAGATGGAAATCGAAGAGTTCAATGAACTTTTCGATACAAGCGTTTCCGACGAGGAATTCGATACGCTAGGGGGAATGATCCTTCACCTTTTCGGGTATCTTCCGAAGAAGGGCGAGAAGGTTGAGTCCGACAGGCTTGAATTTACCGTAGAACGACTGCAGGGTATCCGTGTGTTGGATGTCAGGGTAAAAAGAACAGGCGAGGAGGGTGAGGGTCATGGGTCTTGAAGTGATCCTTTTCGTTCTCTTATTCCTCATCATGGAAGGCCTTTTTACGGGATCGGAGATTGCTCTCATCTCCAGCGACCGGTCCTTCCTCAAGGATGAGGCATCCAAGGGGAAGAAGTACGCAATTATCGCCCTCGAGATGCTCGGAAAACCTGAACGGGTGTTCGCCACCTCTCTCACCGGCACTGACATGTTCGTGGTGGCAAACACAATTCTTTTGACCACGTTTTTTATGTCGAGATTGGATCGCTATGGGGAAATCGTGTCCGTGGCCCTTCTGGCACCCCTTGTTCTCATTTTTGGGGAGATCATTCCGAAGTCCATCTTTCAGACCTACTCCACCAGGATCCTGCCCTTTTCTGTCTACTTCCTTCACATATTCAGCTTCGTTTTCGCACCCGTAGTCTCCATCGTATCCTCGGCATCAGGGGCTCTCCTAAAGATGTTCCGGGTGGATATCCCGGCAAAACTTGGCGTGACGAGGGAAGAACTGATCATGATGGCCACGGAGTACGAAAGGGGAGATGATGTAGAGGAGACTGAACAGGAGATGGTAGGGAGGGTGTTCGAATATTCAGAGAAGAGGGTGAGGGATGTGATGGTCCCACTCGTCGATGTTATTGCGTTCATGGAAGATATCTCCATCAGGGAGGCTATTGACGTAGCTTCTAAACGTGGATACTCGAGGTATCCGGTTTTCCGGGAAAGAGTGGACAACGTTACAGGGTTTATCAATATTCTCGACGCATTTACAGTTGAGAGCATAGAATTCCCAGTTTCAAGTATCATGAGGAAAGCCCTTTTTGTTCCCGAAACGATGCCTATAGATGAACTCCTGGAGGTCCAGAAGAAGGAACGGCTCCCCATGAGTGTCGTCGTGGATGAGTATGGAGGGGTAACAGGGATCATTACCATCGAAGATATCCTCGAGGAGGTGGTAGGGGAGATCGAAGATGAGTTTGATGCAGAGAGGTCTTTTTACCGCCTTGAGAGGGAAGGAATATACCTGGTTTCTGGACGGACACCCATCGAGGTAGTTGAAGAAATTCTGGGCCGTTCTTTCCCGAAAGGGGACTATACGACTATTGCAGGGTTTATCATGGACCGGTTCGGGTACATTCCCTCACCGGGTGAAACCTATCTCGGGGGGGAATTTGATATCCAGATTGTGAAATCATCGGAGAAGAGGATTGAGTCGGCAAGGATACTTGTAAGGAAATAGGATGATGGAGAAGAAGATAGAGAAAATACTCGAGGAGTACAGGGATGGGACGACCCCACTCGAAGAGGCCATGGAGAAAATGCGCCTCTTTGTGTACGAGAGCCTCGGATTCGCCACCATCGATCACCACAGGAAACTCAGACAGGGGTTTCCAGAAGTGGTTTACGGTGAAGGGAAAGACATATCTATAATCATGGCCATTGTTGAGAAAATGGTTGAAAAAGGAACCGGAGTTCTAGTCACAAGGATTACGGGAGAGAAAGGGAGGGCCCTCGAGATGAAGATAGAAGGGGCAACATACCATGACCCTGCATCGATACTGACTGTGGGGATGGGGGTTGAGGGGAATCCCCGCCGTAAGCCTGTAGTGATCGTCAGCGCGGGGACGTCGGACATGGCCGGGGGGGAAGAGGCG
>CAYSOQ010000039.1:0-8344 GCA_964432685.1 uncultured bacterium | reverse complement strand
AGCAGGAAACACATTATTTGCGGATACTGACGTCGAAACAGGGTCCTCTTTTCCTTCGAAGCCAGTGAATCTACCTGTTCGGTCATAACGCGGTTGATACAGCGAAGGCAGATAGATTCCTTTGATGGATTTGAGAGAATTTAAAAATTCACTTTTCGATGGGAAACCACCATGCAATATATCCAGGATTCTATCAAGAGGGCCTTCCCCGTCGCCGAGTATGATGAAATCGAATATTTCCGCCAGAGGTTCAGGATTGAGGGTGGGTGAAAACCCCCCACAGAATAATGGGGGGTACTCTTCCCCCCGCTCTTCCCGAAGCGGAGGGATCCCCGAATTCCTTAGAATCCGGATGATGTTGAAATAGTCATTTTCAAAAGAGAGTGAAAATCCGACAAGGTGAAAATCGGGCAACCTTCTTTGCCGCTCTACTGTGTATACATTGCGGCTCCTCCCCTGACGGACCGGGCTATCCGGGAGGAAGGCCCTTTCGCAACATACATCCCCTTTGGAGTTCAGGAAGGAGTATATGGAAGTGAACCCGAGGCTCGACATACCCAGGAAATAAGTATTAGGGTAGACAAGGCATAAGTTAATTCTCCCTCCAGGATCCCTGGAAACACTCCCCTTTTCACCCCGAGATAATTCCCTATTATGCCTCTTCGCATCCCATGACATGCTACATTCAGTCGTTTCTCTTTCTCAGAAAGGCTGGTATATCGATCTCCTCGATCTCGTCAATTTCAGGAATTTCATCTATCTGTTCAATCTCTTCACTCTTATTAAACCTGGCTGATTCCCTCTTTCTTTCAAAGGCCGGCCTCTCCAGGTTGACCCCTCTCACATCGAGGGGATATATTTTCTGTGAGCTTTCCCTGGATACAGATTGAATATCCGACCCGCCATCAAACCCTGTCGCGATTACCGTAACCTTGATCTCATCTTCAAGCTTATCGTCTACAATGGTCCCAAAAATAATATTCGCTTCCGCGTCCGCTTCGTCCTGTATCAGTTCCGCCGCTTCGTTCACTTCCAGTAGGCTCATATCAGGACTCCCCGTAATGTTGAGGAGTATCCCCCTTGCCCCTCTGATAGAATAATCTTCAAGCAGAGGGCTCGAGATAGCCTTCTCTGCAGCAGCCATTGCTCTGTTGGCTCCTGATGCTGTTCCTGTCCCCATCAGGGCTATCCCCATTTCCGTCATGATTGTCTTCACATCTGCGAAATCAAGGTTAATATACCCCGGTTTCGTCACAAGGTCGGTTATCCCCTTCACAGCCTGGTATAGAACTTCATCTGCTTTCTTGAAGGCATCGATGAGGCTCAATTTGTCTTCCGCAATGAATAGGAGTTTATCGTTGGGGATCACTATGATTGTATCCACTTCATCTTTCATCTCTTTCAGCCCATTGTCCGCCTGTTTGCTCCGCTTCACGCCTTCGAACTTAAAAGGTTTCGTCACCACAGCGACCGTTAGAATCCCCATGTCTTTTGCAACTTTCGCGATCACCGGGGCACCCCCTGTCCCTGTTCCTCCTCCGAGCCCCGCAGTGATGAACACCATATCGCACCCGCTAATCGACTCACTGATCAGCTCAAGGTCCTCGAGGGCCGCCTTCTTGCCCACATCAGGGTCTGCTCCCGCACCCAGGCCCTTGGTTAGAGCCGCGCCTATCTGAATTTTCATGGGGGCAGCGTTGTTCTCAAGGGCCTGCAGGTCCGTGTTGATACCGATAAAATCGACCATGTTGAGGCCCATATCGATCATGGTGTTGATTGCGTTCCCCCCCCCGCCCCCCACGCCTATTACCTTCAGGGTCGCACCGGGTTTATGATCCTTTACCAGCTGAAACATAGACACCTCCTTATTAGAAAAATTCCTTTATGAATTTCCCGATTTTTCCAAAAAACCTCCCGTTTTTTCCGCCCCTTTCCTTATCCAAGGGAGATGTGACGTATCTGGCTCCATACAGGAGCAACCCCACGGCCGTCGAGTGAGACGGGCTATCCACACGGTCATAGAGGCCCGAAATTCCTGCGGGATTTCCCCTTCTCACTGGGAGGCGGAACACCCTTTCCGCAAGGTCAGTCACAAAATCCAGATGCGCACTGCCTCCCGTTATCACGACCCCCGCGCCCATCAATTCTTCGTAACCTGAACGCAGAAGTTCCTTGTACACGAGCCTGAATATTTCTTCCACCCTGGGTTCCACCATCTCCGCAAGGCTCTGCCTTCTAACAAGCCTTGGTGGCCTCCCCCCTACTCCGGGTATCTCCACCAGCTCATCCTTTCTCACCTTCTGGATCATGGCACAGCCATCTCTCATCTTGATCTGCTCTGCATCTGCCTGGGGTACCTTCATCCCGTATGCGATGTCACCGGTAATATAGGCTCCACCAATGGGAAGAACAAAGGTATGCCGAAGGGCCCCGTCGTGGAATACCGATGTGTCCACCGTCCCCCCCCCGAAATCCATGAGTATCACACCTACTTCCTTCTCTTCCGGTGAAAGCACCGATTCGGAAGATGCAAGGGCCGTAAAGACGATATCATCAACCTCTATACCTGAACGCTGAACACAACGAACGAGGTTCTTGGCGCTCGGGATATCGTCCGTCACCACATGCACCTTCGCCTCGAGGCGGATCCCCGTCATCCCCCTGGGGTCTTTGATCCCGTCGTTTTCATCCACGATAAATTCCTGGGTGAGGACATGGAGGATTTCCCTGTCGTTCGGAAGTTCCACGGCTTTAGCCTTCTCCAGAACCCTGAAAACATCCTCGCCGTTAACCTCCTGGGGATTTTTTATGACTGCAGCTGCATGGCTGTTGAAACTCTTGATATGGGATCCCGACAGACCGACGTACGCATTCCTCAGCTCCACTCCAGCTGATTTCTCCGCTTCCTCGCAGGAACGCCTGATGGAATCCACAGTCGATTCGATATTCACTACTACCCCTTTTCTCAACCCCTCGGAGTGTGCAGTACCCAGGCCTATTACTTCTACTGAACCACCAGATTTCACCCCAATCAAAGCAGACACTTTCGTAGTACCCACATCAATACCGGTGATTATCTGTCCCCTTTCTTTCAAGTCTCCCCCCGTTACTTCCCCTTTTTCTCCCCTACGATTATCTTTCCCGAATATTTGAGATCAACATACCCGGCCCTACCCTGGTACTTCCTGATCTTCCCGTAATATGCCTCCAGGCGTGTGAAGGAATTTTTCACATTTCGCCCTCCAAGCTTCACACGGAGACCACTATCCTTCAGAATAAGAGAAAACCCGTCCTTTTTCCGGTAATTAATTTCAGAAACGTTTCCCCGCACTTTTGACTCTTTTACTAGCCTGCTGAGCATAACTGCTTGACGTATATTCTCTTTTCCACTCCCGCTTCGAAGGTATTTCTTCGAAAAGCCGGTAACCACTGGATATACTTTTTTGTCATAACGGGAGACTCTCTTAAAGGGTTCTCCCTTCTCATCGAGAAAATATAGATTTTTAAGATTGACCATGGCAACAGGCCTACGCTTTTTGAGGACCACTACGATTTTCCTTGGATACACCTTCCTCACCATTACATCCTTGACCCATGGATTCCTCTTGAAATTCTTCACCACCATGTCAAGGTCCAGGGTGAAAAGAGTTCCTTCCCTCCCGAATTTTCTTTCCCCCTTGAAATCAACTCCCTTGAGCCCCTCATCCTTGTCAATTTTAACCGTTCTCACTTTGAATGCAGGTGAGGTGGTGAAGAAGGAATAGGTAACCTTCGAAAGGAAGAACATCGCGGCCATAAATAAGATGGAGGCTATTGCCATCACATACTTTCTACCCCCCTTCTTCGGTTTTTTCTTTCCCCCCCTCACCTTGAAAAAGATTGCTCTTTTCCTGCCCTTCATCGATTTTTTCCTGTATCTCTTATACTCAAGGATCGTCACTTTCCGCACCCCGCATCGAGGAGGATGAGTTCCACGAGATCATCAAAGGGGATCCCGTATACGCTCGCAGCTTTGGGGAGGAGGCTTGTTTCGGTCATTCCCGGGATGGTGTTCACCTCGAGGAAATAAGAGTCGCCTCCCTCACTTATTATGAAATCGAGCCTCGCACCCCCTCTCAAGCCTAGAGTCCCCGAGGCATTCGACGCAGCCAGGTAGGCCTCCTGTAAATATCCCTCTTTGATTTGAGGGGGGCATACATATTCGGTAGCACCTTTCGTGTATTTCGACGTGTAATCGTAAAACCCACTTTGTGGAATAATTTCTATTGCCGGAAGGACCTTCCCATTCACGAGCCCAACGGTAATCTCCCTCCCTTTTATGTACTCCTCGATTAGAACGTGGCTGTCGAACTTTCCCGCCTGAGTGAGTGCTTCTCTCATTTCCTTTTCATTTTCCACGATGGATATCCCAATAGTGGACCCTTCCCTGTCCGGTTTCACCACGCATGGGAAGGGAAATTCCCCGGGGACTTTCCCCTCTCCGTTTTCGAGGTGGAGGGAAATGTAGACAGGAGTTTTCACACCCGCTCCTTCCAGGATTCTTTTGGTTGTCACTTTGCTCATACATACGGCAGACGCCATGACTCCCGACCCGGTGTATGGAATCCCAAGGACCTCCAGGAGCCCCTGAACTGCCCCATCCTCTCCCAGTTTGCCGTGAAGGGCGATGAAGGCAACATCAATCCCTGCATTTCCGATGATCCCCGCCCAGTCCCCTCTCATGTCCAGGGAAATAGCCTCGTACCCTTTACGATGAAGGGCTTTCAAGATGGCACCCCCTGTTTTCAACGAAACCTCCCGCTCAGAAGACTCCCCTCCGAGGAGCACTCCGATCTTCCCGGTTCTTAACCCATCAGTGCAGCTACCAGCCAACGTATCTCACCTCCCTTTCGAGAGCGATCCCATTTTCTTCTCTCACTTTCTTTTCCATGTACTTTATAAGGGAATCGATGTCCCGGCTCTTTGCTTTTCCCCTGTTTACTATGAAATTTGCATGTTTTTTAGAAACCTCCGCATCACCAATTCTTAACCCGCTAAGCCCAGCCTCCTCGATGAGTTTTCCTGCATATCCCCCCTCCGGATTCTTGAATACTGACCCGAAGGTTTTCGCCCCCCATGGTTGTTTCATCTTTCTCATCCTGTTCATCTTCCTCATGGAGGCAAATATCCGTTCCTTCACCCCTCTTTGGAGTTCCAGGTAAAGCCGGGAGACCACCCCTTCAACGGGGAATACAGTTTGGCGGTACCCATGTTGGATATCTGCACCTTTGATCCTGCAAACCCTTCCCTCGCGGTCCACTATTTCCAGCCATCTGATGAACTCGCAAATATTCCTTCCGAATGAGCCCGCATTCATCATAACCGCACCTCCAACACTCCCGGGGATACCAGAAAGTTCCTCGAGCCCTGACAGGTCTGAGATGGCCGCAAGAACGGAAAGCCTTGGCAAAGCAGTTCCGGCCTCAACCACTACCCCTGACCCGTTGAAGCTTACCCCGGACAGAGAATGCTTTAAAGAAAGCGAAACCTGGTCTATCCCCTCATCGGGAACGAGAATATTGCTCCCACCACCGAAGATAAAATAGGGAATACCCTCCACAGATATGGCTTTGAGTGCTCCCCTGAGGCCATCCAGGGATAAGGGTATCAACATAGCTGCCGCCTCACCACCCGTCCCTATGGTGGTCAGTTTGCTGAAGGGAGGAGATTTTACGACTGAAATCCCCTCAATACCTTCCAATATATTTTTCAACCTATTTTGCATCGCCCCTCAATAACTCCAGGTAGCTTTCCCCCACACGGTATACATCCCCCGCACCCATGGTGAGCAAGACGTCTCCTTTCCTTCCAAACTCCATGAGAAAATCCACCACTTCATCTATGGGGGGAACGAAATAGACCTCCCGATGGCCATGTTCTCTGATCCCATCGTATATGGAAGCTCCCGTGACTCCATCGATTGGTTCCTCGCCTGCACCGTAGATATCCATCACGATTAGAACATCAGCATCGTTGAACGCCTTCGTGAACTCTTTGAAAAGATCCCTGGTACGGGAATACCTGTGGGGTTGAAAGACAACGACCAGCCTCCTATCATTCCACACATCTCTGGCTGTGCTGATCGTGGTCTGGATCTCCACGGGGTGGTGTCCATAATCATCCACTACGATAATCCCTGACTCTTCCCCCTTCGACTCGAAGCGTCTGGAAACCCCGGAGTATGATTCCAGGCCTTCCTTGATGAAATCGTAGGGTACGCCAAGTTCCGCGCATACTGCGAGTGTGGCCATCGCATTCAGCGCATTGTGCTCGCCCGGAACCCTGAGGCGTATAGAAGATGAGATCTTTCCCCTGAGGTGGGGGGTAAATTCCGTGATCATTCCCAATTTCGTCACATCGCCCAGGACGTAATCCGCCTGCCTCGACTTTCCGTAGGTAACACATCGCCTTTCTAATTTCGGAAGTAAATCCTGGACGTTCGGGTGATCCAGACAAAGGACGGCGAAGCCGTAAAATGGAAGCCGGTCGAGGAAGTCGTTAAACGCCCCTTTGAGGCTCTCAAGTGAGCCGTAATGGTCCATATGTTCCTGGTCGATATTTGTGACTACGGCGACTGAAGGTATGAGCTTTATGAAGGATCCATCAGACTCGTCTGCCTCAGCGACTAGAAACTCTCCCCCCCCGAGGCGAGCGTTTGAGCCCAGAGCCTTGAGCTTTCCCCCCACAACAATTGTTGGATCCCACCCTGCCGCCTCGAGAACCACTGAGATCATGGAGGTGGTGGTAGTTTTCCCGTGCGATCCCGCAACAGCGATGCTGTATTTCATCCTCATTAGTTCCCCCAGCATTTCGGCACGGGGAATCACGGGAATATTCTTTTCCCTGGCAAGGACAACCTCTGGGTTGTCATCTTTGACTGCAGAGGAAAACACGAGAATATCTGTACTGTCATCAATGTTCTCCGGGGAGTGTCCGTAGAAAACCTTGGCTCCAAGGGAGGACAGCCGTTCAGTCGTAGGACTCATACTAAGGTCCGAACCGCTGACGCGGTACCCCAGGTTCAGCAGCAGTTCCGCGATACCGCTCATACCGATCCCTCCGATTCCTACGAAATGGATCTTAATATCCTTCCTGAACATGTTTCACTCCCTGTACAAGATCAACACAACACCTGGCTATCTCGTCCGCTGCGAAAGGACGGGAAAACTTCTTCGAGTTCTTCACGTAAAATTCGTACCTGTCTCCCTTTTCGAGAAGTTCCTGGAAAAACCCGATCACTTCACGGGGTTCGAGTTTTTCCTCCCTAAAATAAATTCCGCATCCAGCCTTCTCGTATTCCCGTGCATTCTCCTCCTGGTGGTTATCCGCAGCATGGGGATATGGCACGAGCACCGTCGGGATCCCGAAACAGGAAATCTCGGAGATGGTAACCGCACCTGCCCTTGCCACTGCAAACCGGGCTCTCTCGTAATATCTCCAGATTTCATCGGAGAAGGGGAAACACTCCACCTGGTAGTCCGTCCCCTCGTACTTCTCTTTCATTTTTGTGAAGTGTGCTTTCCCGGTCTGGTGGTAAATACGGAATGGGAGGTTTTCCTTCCTGATGATTGATGCCAGGGAGAGGGCAAAATCGTTAAGCTTTGCAGCTCCTGCGGATCCTCCCAAAATTAAAATCCCGTGGGGGCTCTCCCCTTCCCTTTTTGCACCCATTCCCCGTTTCACCAGGTCATACCTCAAGGGATTTCCAGTGTACAGGCTTTTTCCTTCAGCAAAATATTTCCCCGTCCTTGTAAACCCTGTGAACACTTTCTCTGCAAACCTTGCGAGGAACCTGTTTGCAGACCCTGGAATCGTATTTTGTTCATGTAGAACAAGTCTTTTTTTCAAAAGTGCAGAAGCCATGCCCACGGGAAAGGAAACGTATCCTCCAACTCCAACTATGATATCGGGGTTCACGCTTTGCACGAGACGCATGGATTTCCCCAAACCTGCCAATATTTTCACTCCAGATTTCACCACTCCCACTCCCTTTCCCCTGATCTGGCCTGCCTGAACAGGGTAAAATGCATACCCCCTGGCTTTCACAACCGCATCCTCGAGGCCCTCCTCTCTCCCTGCAAAGGAGATCTCCACACCCGGTACGATTGCACAGATGGCCTCAGCAATCGATAGCGCGGGGTACACGTGCCCCCCTGTCCCACCCCCAGCGATCAACACTTTCATCAACAGGTTTCTCTCTCCCCATAGAAGAAATTTTATAGGCAACTCCCATAGCCCCAAGATGGGCAATCATGGAACTCCTCCCGAAACTTATGAAAGGAAGGACCATACCCTTCGGGGGGAG
>CAYSOQ010000038.1:0-8375 GCA_964432685.1 uncultured bacterium | reverse complement strand
CACCAGCGTGCTGCGAAACGTCAGGTGTTGCGTGTTTTTCGGCAGCGGCAGTTGATTGTCCTTCGGCTGATTGATCCAGACGATCGACGGCTGTGAGGGTGGCTTTGTCTTCTTTTTCGATTTGTCCTGTGCATGGGTTTGGGGCCAGGTGACCGTGAGTAGGATGCAGGCGACAAAGACAATAGACTTGTTGAACATAGCGGACGTAATTCCTGTGAACAGACGTTAAGGCCGGAGTTTTCGTAGGTCAGGACCTGTCCTGACGAAACGGATGAATGAGCGCGAGAGGCACGGGTGTCTTTTTCGACCAGCGATGAGCTCAGCTCGATAGGCTGCCCCAGCGCACTGATGTCCCAGACAAACACCCAGGATGGGTATCCTATCTTCAAATTTACGTATGGCCTCCACACTGATACCGGCTCTATCTGGCGTGCCTGGGCCTGGAGAAATAACGATGCCATCGGGACAAAGATCATCTATTTTTTCAAGGGATACGGCATCATTTCGGTATACGATTACCTCCTCTCCCAGTGTCTGTATCGCCTGGACGATATTGTAAGTGAAGGAATCGTAATTATCGATTACCAGGATCATGTGACATCCCCCAGGTTATCGCTTCATTCATTGCCTTCGCTTTGTTTTCAATCTCGATGATTTCATGTTCTGAATCTGAGTCGAAGACGATCCCCGCACCTGCCTGAACAATTACATCCCCTTCATGGAACAGGAGGGTTCTAATGGCAATACAAAAGTCCATGTTATTTGAAAAGTCAAAATAGCCCACAGCACCCGCATATATTCCCCTCTTTTCACTTTCGAACTCTTCGATTATCTCCATTGCCCTTACTTTCGGTGCTCCAGTAACAGTACCTGCAGGGAAGGTAGCCCTTAACACATCAAAGGCATCGAGGCCTTGAGAGATTAAAGAATTTATGTTCGAAACAATATGCATAACATGGGAATATTTTTCAATTATCATAAACTCGTTCACCTCGACTGAACCAGGGGAGGAAACACGGCCAAGATCGTTTCTCCCGAGATCAACCAGCATGAGGTGCTCTGCAAGCTCCTTTGGGTCCGCTAGAAGGTCTGATTCCATTGACTTGTCCTCCTTAGGCGTTCGCCCCCTAGGCCTCGTTCCGGCAATGGGCCGGAGGATTACATCATCGCCCTTCAGGCGAACCAGAACCTCGGGGGATGAACCAGCAACTGTCACCTCACCACCATCGATGAAAAACATGTATGGAGAGGGGTTGATTACCCTAAGCGCCCTGTAGACGTTGAATGGGTCTCCCCGGAACTTACCTTTGTACCTGTTGGAGATCACCACCTGAATTGCCTCACCAGCCCTGATGTACTCCTTTATCTTATCTATGTTGGCCGCCATGGTTTCCTGAGGAATAGTCGGTTTAAGTGAAATTTCACCGCTAGTATCCCCATATTTCTCGAAGAAGTATCGCTCTTTAGCTGAGTCCTCTTCCAGAAAATCAACTAACACCTCTATTTCTTTAGATGCCCTGTCGTACATTACATCCGGGGTTTCGTCCAGGGAGAGGAATACATTCTTGACGAGTTTTAATTTCTTGAGAAGATTGTCAAAAACGATCACAGTTGATGGGATCATGAAGTAAAGATCAGGATAATGATGACATTTTGAAGTATCATCGGGCAGTTTCTCCACGAAACGGACATAATCGTATCCCACATATCCGACTGCCCCACCGCTCATACCCTCGAAGCCTTCCAGTTGGGAATAAGAGAAACGATCCATCAACTTTTTTAACACCTCGAGTGGATCAGTCCCGCTAATTACTTCTTTTTCCCCGTAAATCTCTATCGTGGACTCATCCCCTCGTGAATAAAACGTCGCGATGGGTTCAAACCCTAAAAAACTATACCGTCCCCAGGTTTCCCCTCCCTCAACACTTTCCAGCAGGAAGGAGGGGCCAACCATACGTGAACGTAATTTCTTGTATGCCGAAACTGGGGTTTCCATGTCGGAAACAATTTCTCTGAAAAGGGGGATAAGATTGGATGTCCTACCCCTTTCGACAAATTCATCTTTCCCGGGGACGTATGAACTCATGATTACCTCATCACCGGGATCACCTTTCCGCGGGTGATATGGTTCAGTTTTTTCTCGTATTTGCTTCGCTCCGAAGGATAGAATGGCCCCGCTAGAACCTTCCTGAGGAGTGAGCCATCTTTCTGTTTCACCAGTTCTATCTTTACCGGGATTCGCTGTCTCTCGAGTTTCCTCTTCAAAGTCCTCGCATTCTTATCTACGGAGAAAACTCCCACTTGAAAGAACAGGTGCTTCTTGATCACAGGTGATAGAGCTTTTTTCGGTGCAGGTGAAGGTGGATGCTCTACTCTCCCCTGAATTTCTCTCCTCTTGAGGGTATTCTCTGTCGGGGTTTTAACCACCTTTTTTTTCTCCAGTTTTTGTTTGTCCTCTTTATCCAGTTCCCTCCTCAACTCCTCGCTCATTTGCCCCCTCATCTTTTCAATGTCCTCCTTGATCCTCTGCCGCAATGTATCTTCCTCGGAAGGTATCCCCTTCACAACGGTTCCTCCCCCTATCTTCTCGTTTCCCTGGATAACTCTCCCTATCTGGATACCGATGAGGAAGACTACGAACATTATGATAATTAGGCTCACCACGAGAAACTTATATCCCGTCCCTTCCCTCTTTTTCCTTGAATATCTGAGTATCTTCACATTCTCTCCGGTGCTGAAACTCCGATTAAGTCGAGGCCGTTTAATATTACATCCTTTACACATATTGCCATGGCTACTCTCCTGAAAGTGAGCTCTTGATCTTCCGAAATAAATCTGTACCGGTTGTAGTAGCCGTGAAATAGTTTCGCGAGTTCTACGAGATAAAAAGGGATCCTATGGGGTTCGAGGAGCCTGGCACTATCAAGAACAACTGATCTGAATTCGAGTACCTTCTTCAAAAGCTCAATTTCTAACTCCTCGCAAAGCCCTATTACGGATTGCTTTTCCGGTAGTTTTATCCCCCGCTCCTTGATTTCCATCAATATACTACAAATACGCGCATGGGCATACTGGACATAGTATACGGGGTTCTCCGCTGATTTGCTCTTCGCCAGATCGAGATCGAAATCGAGGTGGCTGTTCGCGCTTCTCATGAGGTAAAAAAACCTCGCCGCGTCTTTCCCGACCTCGTTAATTACTGATCTCAAGGTTTCAAATTCACCTGAACGAGTACTCATGGAAACAGGTTCTTTGTCCTTTATGAGATTTACAAACTGGACCAGAAGAATAGTGAGTGTTTCCTCATTAAAACCCAATGCCTTGAGTGACCCCTGAATCCTTGGGATGTACCCATGGTGATCAGCACCCCATATATCGATGAGTTTGGTGAATCCTCGATTTACCTTCTCCCTGTGATAGGCAATATCGGAAGCGAAGTATGTTTTTTCACCATTAGCCCTGACAACCACACGATCTTTATCGTCCCCATACTGGGTGCTTTTGAACCATAGAGCCCCCTTATCCTGGAATATGCACCTTTTCTTTTTGAGTTCCTCGATGCTCGATTCAACTTCCCCTGAAACGTGAAGGGACATCTCGCTATACCAGTTATCGAAGGTCACCCCGAACAAAGATAGATCCCTTTTAATCTCCTGAAGAATCCTTTCTTTTCCGTATTGACAGAAATAGTTCTCCGTCTCTACGTTCCATAAACGGTATGAATCACCCTTTTCCTCTTTGATTTCTTTTGCCAAAGTTTTCAAGTACTCTCCCCTGTAGTGGTCTCCGGGGAATTCCCCCTCTTCCCCAAGTTCCTCCATGTATCTCAGGTAGAGAGACCGGCCTAGAACATCCATCTGGTTTCCCACATCGTTAATGTAATACTCAGTGGTAATTTTATTGCCGGTAAACCGTAGTATTCTTTTTAAAGTGTCTCCCAGAGCTGCACCTCTCCCATGACCAACATGAAGCGGACCAGTTGGATTTGCTGAAACAAACTCGAGGAGTATGGTAGGTATTTCAACCTGGGGATAAGAGAACATGGAACCGTTAACCACCAATCGGTCCGTCATGGATGTGACAGATTCATCTGCAAGGGTGAAATTTATGAAACCAGGCCCCGCTATGTCTACTTTCGAGAAAAACTCATCTTCGACTGAAGCTTCTATGGCCTTTACTATCTTTTTGGCAATAGATCTTGGTGGTTTTCCTTCCTTCTTCCCAAGAATCATCGCAATATTTGTTGAAAAATCACCAAATTGCCGGTTTTTCGGTTTTTCTATATGTATGTCCCCATTCCAATTTTTGAAAAGACCCTCAACAATCTCTGAAATGGGTTTTCTAATTTTATATAAAACCTCTTCTCTCAATTGAGACTCCTGGTTGATAATCCTTTTTCAGGAATGTTCAGACTAAGTGTATAAATTTATCGTAATAAAAGAGCCGTATCAAGGTATATTTCGATCATCTCCTTGATAGGTTTTCTATAGGTAGGCATGAGGTAGAACAGGCGTCTTTATTCTGCCGGGAGTGCAAATACCTTTTCAGCCTGTGGTCCCCTGGGTGTGCTTTTCATCTCATACTCAACTAACTGGCCTTCTCGTAATGTTTTGAATCCTTCCATCTGAATTGCCGAGTAGTGGACGAAAATATCTCTATCTCCTTCAGCTTCGATGAAACCGAACCCCTTTGTCTCGTTGAACCATTTAACTCGTCCAACATTACCCATCTGAGTCCTCCTTCTCAAATGAACTCACAACACTAAATAATAAATCATTTAATTATGACTTTTAGTCAAAACTCCTGGTACGTATTATAGTTTTATTATCATTATAAGCAATATTTATACCTCCAGCGTGTTAATGGTCAAAAATAAAAAACATCCAATAAAAGATAGGTTAAAAAATATTTCCAAGGTTAAACCTCTGCTCCCTCTAATATATTAGTCATATGACCACTCATTGATTGGCTACATGCCCAAATTATTTGGACCAACCGTTTGTGTACTGTATACAATATACTTTTAGCAGAAAAATAAATTTGTGTCAAACTTTTTCTCGCAGGAATTAGTTTCGCTGTTCCTGCTTGAGAACAGAAATTTTGGATTGATTCGGAAAAATCCAGGAGGGAATAAAGGAGACCTTATTTATCTCCCCAGTGGGTTTGCTTTCTTATCAAGATTATTGAATTCTTCTTCATCTTTTAGAATGATGATGGTTTCCTTTTCCTTAACCATTCCAAGTTCCTTCCTTGCTATTTCCTCTATGTAGCCAAGATTGTCTTTAAGGGAAGCTGCCTCTTCTTCCATTCGTAGATTTTCTTCTTCGATTCTCCCCTTCTTTTCTTGTAAGGAATGGTACTTTCCACGAGCGTGAAAATATTCTCTCACACCCATTTTGCCAAGGAAAATATCGTATATCAGGAAAAATGATAATAATATCGCAGCTCCCACAAAGAGTATCTTACCCAGGGATATTTTCCGTGTATTAACCATTAACACTATCGAATCTACCACATTCCCCCTGAAATATTAAGGAAAAAGGGTGTGTTTCACAAACGATGAGAGTGTGGAGAAACTACAGGCCTCCTTGAATATTTCCTTGTATGACTGGTCACCTGCGAACACTCCCCAAAGAACCCTCGTGAGGCGGGCCTTCATATCACTTGCGTCTGCCCCTTCTCCTTCGACGCACGCAATATAAAGGTCGGACAGGAATCCTTTCCTGAAGATCTTCTCATATACCAGGAAGAGCCTCTTGCCCCAAGAATTATCATAATGGTAAAGATCTAGGCATTTATTGTAAAAATGGTCCCTCAGGGCATCCTCACTCACACCATGGGTTATCACTGCTTCAGCAAGGACACGGGAGGTTTCATACGCAGATTCGATACCATTCTTGAGAAACCTGGAAATAAAGGCATCTCCCACAACTGCCACTGAATCGTCGTAGGGTTTTGTCGCAGAGTTCACCGCTATCTGAGGATGACAGTGGCAAATTATCTTGTATTCATTTGGAAGGAATTGCTCCAATCTTTCATTTATCTGAAGTTCCCTCCTCAAATCGCTGATCTTGACGTATTCTCCAATGGCGGAAACTGTAAGGTACTCATCTTTCGGCGTAATTGCGATAAAGCGGATGTTTTTATTCTGGGCGCTGAAAATGTTGATCATCTTTCTCACAGGGTCATCGATTCTCCCCATATCAACCTGTAACTCAGCCTGGCAGGTATGCCAGGTCTTGGGAGGGCTATACCCAGGAATAAAGCCCTTGGAGAGGGGAGAATTCACACCAAATGCGCCTACGAGAAGGTCAACCTCCCGTGTGCCCTCCCCCTCTATGGTCAACCTATATTTTATCCTCTCCCCTAGCTTCACTTTTTCGACACCAATAACTCTCCTGTTGACAAATAACATGCCTTTCCCCACGCAGCGGTCGAGCAGGAACTGGTCAAAACTTTTCCATCTCAGCTTATCTGATACAATCGGCCCCCCTCCGCGAAATACGGTAAATATCCCACTCTTGTCAGGATGTATGATCCTTGCCATCCTCTTTCGCCCATGAATGATATAGCCGTCTAAGATACTCCTGATTACGTTGTCGTCGAGTTCGAGGCCAAGGTCCATAATTTTTTTGTATGTAATGTGGCCGATGGCGCCTGCACACATATTGCATCCACGTGGTCCCACCATGTCGAAAGACTTTCTGTCGTAGAGGGTAATCTGGTATTCCCTGTTATTAGAGGAGGCAAGCCTGTTTAAGTGGAGAGCAAAGAACGTTCCCGCTGGTCCAGCTCCGATTATCGCGATTTTGAAGGGACTAACCATGATCGACTCCCGGGGACCCTGGGGCTTGATTTACCACAGTGCAGTAATTGTGGATAATCAGGAGTGGGATTAGTTAAAACTGCAAATTTACTGTTCCCCCGCTATCGCCTGAATTAACCCTGATAATAGTATAGACCAATCCGGCGGTCCCTATTCCCAGAAGTGTCCAGAACCACCATTTGCCCGTGATTTTCTCCTTCTGGTTTAACAATTCAAGGACTTTAGCCCTCTTCTCTACCGGGACATATCTCATGAATTGAGGATCATTCAACAAGGGCAGAATGTCATTTACATCCATCTTCTTCCCTTTGGATTGTAGATTCCGGATCAATAGATGCCCTTTTTCCATCCCCTCGTAGCCGCCGTAAACGAATAGGATATCCATTGTGGCAATCTTCCCGCTCCCCCGCAAGGCAATGGCCAGGAGGCTCCCTTTCCCCGCTCTCTCTAAAAGCCTCTTCGAGCTTTTTACCACCTCGTCGTATCGATTCCTGTTAAAACCCCTCGCCATTTCTGAAGATTCATCTATTTGAAGGTCCAGGTTCAAATTCAGGCGGTCTCCGGGTAGAAGAACCGTACTGTAATCGGATCCGATGAACCCTTCCTTCCTCACTTCCAGTTTTATATAACCCGGATTCAAGATACGGTAGATGACAGGGCTATCCCCGACTTTCTCGCCGTCCACTACCACCCTGCTCCCAGGTGGTGTCGTGTTGACCATGATAGTGGCATATCCTTGGCCCATTGAGGCCTTCCTTATGAACTCGAGAAAATCTGGTGGGTATAGCTCAGGGGGCAACGAGATGTTCCCCCCCAAATATTGGTAGTGACGTACCAGTTTTTCACCTTCTTCCTGCGCCCCCCCCTTAAATTCTACGAGGGAACCTAACAGAAGGGCCTCCTTCACCAATTCTCTACCTTTAAGCGAAAGTTGATAATTGTAAGGAGCTTTGATCATGTCCTCGAGTTCAGGACGAACCTTCTCCATTTCAAAGAGTCTATAGTATTCCCTGGCCTTAATTAATTTCTCCTTCCAGGAAAAGATAGTATCTGTATCGACTTTGGGAAGCATTCTTGTGCCTCCCTCGACTTTTCGTAAGAGATTGTTTGAAACAGTGGAGATAAAGAATTCATTTTTCAAAATGGTTTCCACACTGCCGATGAGATCCCTCGCCAGTTGTTCTTCCACACCCCCCTGGGCAAACTCCACTAAGATCATTTCCCTATCCGGAGGAGTGGTGCCGCCCTTGGAATAGGGAGCGGTTCCCAGAACAAAAAAAATAGTATAGATAGTGATTACTGCAAAGAAGGGCCTGCGCCTAAACCCGCTTAATGTAAATTTCATCCGCGATTCCCCGGTCCACTGCAATCATGGTTTCACCGATTTGAAGCACGTAGGATGGTCTTTTTTGAATGAGCGTCAGGACAGTTCCCGGAAGAATCCCAATGTTGCTCAATCTCTCGAGTCGTTTCTTCTGCTTGGGCATTATAAAAATGATCCGGTAGGGGTCTCCGATTGTAGCGTCGGAAAGGCGGACCACCAGGGGGT
>CAYSOQ010000037.1:0-8678 GCA_964432685.1 uncultured bacterium | reverse complement strand
TTTCAAAGGGTTCGAGGGAATCGATGAGAACCCCATTCCCGTTCAGAAACAGACGATCCCCGACTTAAGCGCATACCCCCCGCCTGATCTAAACATCATTCCCGCCATGAGGACGGTCCACGACAGGCTCGGGATAGAGATCGCCAGAGGATGCACAAGGGGATGCAGGTTCTGCCAGGCGGGATACTACTACAGGCCTTTCAGGGAGCGTGACGCGGGACACATTCTCGACTACCTGGGCAAAGTGGCAAAGAGTTCCGGATATGACGAGGCGGGATTCCTATCCCTCTCTTCCTCTGATTACTCCTGCATAAACGAACTGGTAAAAGGTGCGATGGATCTCCTCGAGGGTGATTCCATCTCCCTCTCCCTTCCCTCACTCAGGGTAAACTCCATCAGCGAGGAACTCGTAAAGGAACTCGCCCGGGTGAGAAAATCGGGATTCACCGTAGCCCCAGAAGCGGGAAGCGAAGCTCTTAGGAAGAGGATCAACAAGGTCATGTCGGACGATGAAGTGCTCGGGGCTGTTGAATGGATATTCAAGAATGGCTGGCGGAATGTAAAGATGTACTTCATGATCGGCCTCCCAGGGGAGACCGATGAAGACGTGGAAAAGATCGCTCAGCTAGCAAAGAAGGCAGGAAGAATTGCCAGGAAAACAGGGAAGAGGGGAAAGGTTACCGTATCAATATCCACCTTCGTACCAAAGCCCCATACTCCATTCCAATGGTCTCCACAGATCACGAAGGATATGATGTGGAAAAAAATCAACCTTCTGAAAACACTCCTCGGCAAGGGGGGGAACATATCCCTCAAGTGGCACAGCCCCGATATGTCATGGCTGGAGGGGGTCATGTCCAGGGGTGATAGAAAGGTGGGGGCCCTTGTTTATAAGGCCTACCAGGCAGGGGCACGCTTCGACGCCTGGTCGGACCGGATGGATATCTCCATCTGGGAAGCAGCCCTGGAATCACTCTCCATGGATCCCGGCAATTACACCGGGGAAAGAGAGTTAGATGGCGCCCTCCCATGGGATATGGTGGATTCAGGGATACTGAAAAAATTTCTTGTCAGGGAATGGGAGCACTTCCTCTCGGATGAGACTACTGTGGACTGCAGGCTCGGTGGTTGTCCAGGATGTGGCGTGTGTACCCCGGGAGGGCTGGAAAATATTATATCTGCTCCCCCTGGAAAGAATGAAGGAACGCCCTCGAGGGACCGTGTTGGTTCGGGAGAATCCCGATTTAAATACCTCCTCGTGTATAAAAAGAGGGGGGGGGCTGCATCGCAGAGCGCGCTGGAGATCCAGTCCCTTATGCTCAGGGCCTTCAGAAAGTGCGGAATTCCCCTCGCCATCTCAGAGGGATTCAACCCGAAGCCCAGGGTCTCCTTCCCCTCCGCCCTCCCCGTGGGGATCGCGTCTGAATGCGAGTTCCTCATCATGTCCCTCACCGAAGAAATCGAACCAGGGGAGATATTGGGTTCCCTCAGGGAAATCCTCCCCGACGAGTTTTTTCCTGCCGCACTAATACCCACCGGCTTGAAAATATCATCCCTTTTCCTTGAAGATGAATACTCCGTTTCACGCAGCGGAAAGCCCTTCCCTCCTGGACTCATTTGCGTAGATGAGGAGGAATCGATCATCTCCGTCGCAGGTTCCGGGGGAGAAATACAGATAACCGTCTCCTCCCCCGCAGCGGAATCTTCTGCAAGCAAGGTGCGCTCCCTAATTTCAGGTTGCATGGAAGACGCAGAGGAGATAAAAATAATTAAAAATTCAGGAAAAATATTTCACGTGAAGGGAAATGAGAGGCAACAAATATATCCTGATAAATAGCAGGCCCTATGAAACTGCTGTTGCAGTTGTAGGAAACAACACCCTCACAGAGTATTACGTAGAGAGGGCCGAAGAGCGGAACATCGCGGGAAATATCTATAAGGGGCGGGTCTTAAGGGTACTGCCGGGGATGCAGGCAGCATTTGTCGATATCGGTCTAGAAAAAGCCGCATTCCTATATTCCGGGGACTTCCAGGGGAACATGGGAGATGAGCAATTTATCCATGAATCTTTCATGTACAACCACCTTGAAGAAGGCCTCGCTGACGGGGAGGGAGAAACATTTCCCTTTCATCCCCCGGCTCCCCCCATAGAAGGTCTCGTTAGAGAAAACCAGCAGATCCTCGTACAGGTGGCAAAGGAACCTCTCGGAACGAAGGGCCCGAGAATTTCTGGGAATATTTCCCTCCCCGGGAGATACCTGGTTCTCCTAACATTCACCGATCATATAGGCGTCTCCCGGAAGATAGAAAATCCCGATGAGAGGGAGCGGCTCAGTAAGATCGTCCAGAAGATCAAGCCGGATGGAGTGGGATTCATCGTGAGGACAGCCTCAGAGGGAAAAAACGAGAAGGATCTCATTTACGACGCGGAATACCTCCTCCGGCTCCGCAAAAATGTCCGGGAGAAGAGCGAGAAGGCCAGGGCTCCCTATCTCATACACAGGGAACTCTCACTCGAATTCAGGGTGCTCAGGGACCTGGCTTCCCCCGAGACGGATGGGATTTTCGTGGACTCCCAGGATAAGTTCGATGAACTTTCTGAATTCTCCCAGCAGTACTTCCCTGTCATTCTCGACCGCCTCGAACTCTACCGTAACCCCCAGCCCATTTTTGATTTCTTCGGAATGGGAATCGAGATATCGAGGGCACTTGAGAAAAAGATATGGCTTAAATCAGGGGGATACATAGTAATAGAACAGACTGAGGCTCTCACCACCATAGACGTGAATACGGGGAAGTATGTGGGCAGGGAAAACCTTGAAGAGACGAGCCTGAAGATCAACCTGGAGGCAGTCCGTGAGATCGTTTACCAGCTGAAGCTGAGGAATATCGGTGGGATAATCATCATCGATTTCATCGATATGATCGACCACGAACACAGGGAGAAAGTCTACGAAGCATTCCTGGAGGTTCTTAAGAGCGACAAGTCCAAAACCACGATCTGTAAAATATCCGAACTCGGGTTGATCGAGATGACGAGGAAACGGGTGAGGGAAAGCCTTCACAGGAGCATCGCCGACCCATGCCCTTACTGTAATGGTGAGGGGATTGTGAAATCCCGCAGGACCCTCGTGTATGAAATCTTCAGAAAAATCGAACGGGAGGGAAAGCTGCGGAAACTCGATGGTATACAACTCCACGTCCACCCGGACATAGCCGAGGAGATAATGGGTGACGAGAGGAAATATCTCGAGATGATCGAGAACGACCTTTCCCTGGTTATAAAGATCAACCCTTCAGAACGGTTCCACATAGAGCAGTATCTCATCGAACCCTTTTAACTGAAATCTTTTCCTTTTGTCTGACAAAAACCAGAAGACGGCAAAAATTACAGTTTCGAGTTTCGAGTATCGGGTTTTTAAGAGGTTGACCGCATTAACAAGTATGCATATCTACCCTCTTCGAAGGTCGGAAGTAAGCGGCAAGAACCAGCGAGGGTAACTTCGAGTCCATATGTCCTGAATGATATATGGAGAGTTTTTTTCTTATTCCACCGCGAGGCTCACTTCCTGTCAAGAGCCCTGTTGAGGTTAAAGGCCGCGCTGATAAGTCCCAGGTGGGTGAAGGCCTGAGGGAAGTTACCGAGATGCTCCCCGGAAGGGGAGAGTTCCTCAGCGTAGAGCCCTAAATGATTCGCATAGCCAAGCATCTTCTCGAAATAGAAGCGGGCTTTTTCTACATCACCTGCCCGGGAAAGGCACTCCACGTACCAGAAGGTGCACATACTGAAAGTCCCTTCATCGCCACCGAGGCCGTCTGAGGCAGCCTTCTCGATATTGTAACGGAACACGAGAGAATCGTGTACGAGGTCCTCCCCGATAGCATTCATGGTGGAGAGCCAACGGGGGTCGGTGGGGCCGATGAATTTCACCAGGGGCATGAGAAGGGATGATGCATCGGTAGTGGCACCCCCCTTGTGCTGGATGAAGGTCTTCCGTTTCCTGTCCCAGAAGTTCTCCATTATGTCGGTATATATCTCATCGCGGACACCTTGCCACCGCGCAAGGGGAGCGGGAAAGGAACGTTTATGGGCAAGGCGGATCGCACGGTCCAGGGCGACCCAGCACATAAGGCGTGAATAGAGAAACTCTTTTCTCCCTCCCCGGACTTCCCAGATGCCTTCATCGGGTTCTCTCCAGTTTTCACATACCCAGTTATTGAGGCGCACCAGGTTTTTCCACAGGTCGAATGATATGGGCTCACCATATTTGTTGAAAAGGTAGACGGAATCCATGAGTTCACCATAGATATCGAGCTGGAGCTGGTCATAAGCCCCGTTGCCGATGCGGACAGGGGAAGACTTTTTGTACCCTTCAAGATGGGGGAGGATCTCTTCCGTCAGTTTATGGCGTCCATCGGTACCATACATGATCTGCAATGACCCGTCGGGGTTCAGCTCTTCGCACCGGGCTTCGATCCACTTCATGAAGGCCGAGGTTTCTTCGGTGAAACCGAGACGGATGAGGCTGTAGAGGGTGAATGATGCATCGCGGATCCATGTATAGCGGTAGTCCCAGTTTCTCTCGCCCCCGATCGTCTCCGGGAGGCCGAATGTGGGAGAAGCTACGAGTGAACCGTGGGGTTCGGAAAAGAGGAGCTTGAGGGTCAGGGCCGAGCGGTTGACGATTTCCCTCCACCTTCCCTCATACTGAGAGCGGTTGATCCACCCTCTCCAGTAGTTGACGGTGTCTTTGAATGCGTTGGGTGCAAACAAAATGGAGCAGGAACGGGACTTCTGAGCCGAGTCTGCTTCTTCGAGGATAAATGTAGCGACTTCATCAGTTCGGAGTTTGAATTCCGATATGGCATCACCATTTATCATCTCGGTGGGATGGGAGGACCTGAGGCAAATCGCAGCGTTATCGTCTCCATCGGAGATGAAGAGAATCTCGTTTCCTCTTTTTTCGACCCTGTGGGAGGACCTGGCGTAATTAAAGCGGGGGGCACAGGTCATCCTGAAATTAATCTCACCCCGGATGCATTTCACACGCCGCACGATTACGTGGGAATGAAACATGGAGTGAACGGGCATGAAATCAGAGACCTCTGCCACACCATCGGGTGAGAGAAAGCGGGTGAGGAGAACATTCGTATCAGGGAGGTAGAGCTGTTTCTGCCGGGGGTCAGAGAGGATTGGAGAGATCTTGAAACTTCCTCCCTTCTCGTGGTCAATCAGGGCGGCAAAGATGGTGGGGGAATCGAAATGGGGGAAGCACATGAAGTCGATCGACCCGTCCATGCCCACAAGGGCAACCGTGTGGAGGTCACCGATAATTCCATAGTTTTCGATTGGCTGGTAACTCACCTCATTCCTCCTTATATATATTATTTCCCCTTTTCCCTTTATGGTTGCTTTAGGGGGAAATCTTTGTCAGTCATCGGGTTTTAGCAACCGAGCAGAACTTCTATCCAGAAGCCACAGGAGTTTTCCACTTACAGGGCGGATGAATTGCGCCGGCAGGCGTTCCGGTTGATATTCTCCCTCGAGAACAGACTTGAGTGTTTCCGCTTTCTCTTCTCCACTGACTAGAAAGATTATGCGGTTTGCGTTGCAAAGCACCGCAGGCGTAAGAGTGATTCGATAGGAATTGAACTTTTCAACCCAGGAGGCGGCGACAAGATGCTCCCGATTGTTTAGGGCGGATGTTCCCGGGAAGAGAGAGGCCGTATGCCCGTCACCGCCCATCCCGAGAAGGACCAGGTCAAAGCGGGGTACCTCCCCTGTTTTCAAATGGAAATATTCCTTCAGGAGCTGCTCATAATCTTCCGCAACGCCAACTGCATTCGGGTTCTCAGCCTTGATGCGGTGAACATTGTCCCGTATTACGGGCACCTTCGACAGCATAGCCTCCTCTACCATGCGGAAGTTGCTGTCAGGATTGTGGGGAGAGACGTGCCTCTCGTCTCCCCAGAAAAAATGGATTCCATCCCAGGGTATGCTCTCTCGAAATGGATGAGATTTGCTTGCGAGGAGCTCGTAGAGGCCTTTCGGTGTCTGGCCGCCCGATAAAATGGCGGTGAAAAAGCCTTTGGCCTGAACTGCTTCTACCGCCAGGCGAAGGAACTCCCGGGCCGCCGCAACGGCCAGTTTCTCCGGGTTCTCAACGATTATTATTTCAGCTCCTAATGACATCAATATATATTCCTTCATTTTTTACACACGAATCTTCATGAAAGCTGGCAGGTTATATTACGGTTGCATCTTGCCTGCTAAGAATTTTTCAAAGAGTTCAACGTCACCAGCACCCCCAACCACGAAGGGAACCCTCTGGTGGATTGTGTCGATCTGGATGTCCAAAATACGCTCTTTTCCCGTTGATGCATGTCCGCCAGCATTCTCCATGACGAAGGCGAGAGGAGCACACTCATAGAGCAAGCGAAGTTTCCCCTTTTCGTGCCCTTCATCGGCAAGGTAGAAGTAGAATCCACCCTCGATAAGGCACCGGTGCAGGTCTGCGACCAGTGCTCCCGTGTATCGCATGGAGTAGGGGCGATTCGTATCGGCGTCACGCTCAGTCAGGTAGTCGACGAGTTTTTGAATATTGGGATGCCACTCCTGATAGCGCGCCATGTTAGCACTGTAAGTCTTTCCCAGCCGGGGACAGCGAATGTTTTCGTGGGAGAGGATAAAGTTCCCCACATCCCGGTCGAGGGTGAACCCGTGTACGCCGTGGCCCAATGTGTAGACGAGAATCGTGCTTGTCCCGTACATCACATAACCTGCCGCGACCTGTTCCGAGCCTCTGCGGAAAAAATCATTTTCCGTAGTCTCTTCCGAAATGTTTTTCCGCTCGTAGATTCCGAAGATTGTCCCTACGGCACCGTTGATGTCCGTATTTGACGACCCATCGAGGGGGTCCATACAAAGGATGTACCTGGCGTCTTTGGTGCATGATTTGCACGCAACATCTTCCTCTTCCTCGGAGGCAATGGCGGCGACGAGACCCATGTCAGCGAAGGCATCGATGACTGTATCGTTACAGAAAACATCGAGTTTTTTTTGGGCATCACCGGTAGGATTCTTCTCCCCCACGAGCCCCAATCTTCCCACAAGGGCCGCCCGGCTGATTTCCCGGGAAAGTATTTTGGCAGAGTAGGCAATTTGCAGGAGAATTGCGAAGAGTTCTTCGGATAACTCCGGGTGCTTCCGCTTTAACCCCAGTATATGTCTACTTAAAGTAGTTCCTATCGATGACATCAGATCCCTCCTCAATCATATTGTCCGGTTGAAACTTTATCTTCCTTTCTCGTGTTTAACCCGGGCCGGACATTCTTAGTGTCGCCAATTGTGCTGCTCCGAGCAGAGCTGCATGTTCGTTCAATATCACCTTTACCGGAATCGGCTCCAGCATGGATCTCATACGCCCCTTGGACCCGAAGGCTTCCAGGAACACAGGTTCCTTCAGCTTCGTTATGATTTTGGGGGCAATGCCGCCTCCCAGGAAAACCCCCCCTGTGGCCTTCATTTTAAGAGCAAGGTTGCCTGCCTCTGCGCCGTACAGGGAAGTGAAAAGGTCCAGGGCACTTGTGCAGAGATCACTGCGATCATCAAGGGCAGCATGCGATATGACTGCAGGAGGATCTTCCTCCTTAAGCGCATCGGCAAGCCAGGCGGGCTCCTCACCTTTCCCGGAATCTCTGAGAAAGGTGTATATGTTATAAAGACCCGGCCCTGAAAGCACTCGTTCGTAGCTGACGTGGCCGAACTTCTTTATGAGATAGAGGAGCAACTCCACTTCCAGTTCGCATCGCGGGGCAAAGGAGGCGTGCCCCCCTTCGCTGGGAAAAGGCCTGTAGTACGATCCATCCCAGTAAAGACCTGCTTCACCCAATCCCGTCCCCGCCGAAAGGAGGGCGGCATTTCCACCCGGTTCGGGAGATCCTTCATTGAGGATGGAAAAGTCTTTCCCGTCAAGCATGGCTATGCCATATGCATTTGCCTCGAGGTCATTTATTAAATCGACGGATTTAAGTCCCAGGAGGCCAACCAGTTCACTGGCATCTACCACCCATGGGAGGTTTGGAGTCTCACAGCGCCCCCCGATGATGGGGCCGGCGATACCGAAACAGGCGTACCCGATCGGTTGAGTGTAAGTTGATCTAAATTCCTTGACGATCCCATAGAGGCCCTCATAATCACTGCTGGGGAACACCTCGAGCACCTTTTCATCCAATTCCTTACCTTCCCACTCGTAGAGAGCAAGTCTCGTGTTCGTACCGCCCACATCTCCTGCTAAAACTGTCAATCGCATTTCCACCACTTACGACCGTCTTTTTTCAACAGGTCATCATCTCCTTTGGGACCCCAGCTCCCCGCGGTGTAGTTGGGAAAGTCTCTCGGCGGAAGGGCACGCCACACATCCAGGATCGGAGTCACCACGCTCCACCCCGCTTCTACCATGTCGGCCCGCTGGAACAGTGTGGCATCTCCCAGCATGCAGTCATAAAGCAACCTCTCGTACCCCGTGCTTGGAGTGCTCCCGAAGTAATCCTTATACTGAAAATCCATGTCAACCGATCCCATACGTACCAGGGGGCCGGGTACTTTTGCGCCAAAGGAGAGCGAGATGCCCTCATCGGGCTGGATCCGGATGGACGGGCGGGTCGGCAGACGTTGT
>CAYSOQ010000036.1:0-8988 GCA_964432685.1 uncultured bacterium | reverse complement strand
AAGGCGAACCCGAAGGGGAAGGCTGCCACGGCGTAGCCGTTAGGCGAAGCCGGGCAGGCCCTATCCAGTTAACGTATTTTTACTATGGCGCGGTGCCACGGCGTAGCCGTTAGGCGAAGCCGGGCAAACCAATTCCCCTATAATATTTTAAGGTTTCCATTAGATTAGGGTTTTCACCATTTCCCTGGAATAGTTGCCTGAAGGTGAGGGTGTGGTATGAATAGGGGAGTTGTGTCCCGGCATCTGAAATTTGTGACAGATATTGATCAGGACAATCAAGGAGGGCGACGTGATCGAGATTTTGAGAGCGAGGAGAAGCGTGAGGAGTTTCGAGGAGAGGCCCATCGAGGAGGAGAAATTGAAAATATTAAAAGAGTCTCTTATGCGGTCCCCTTCCTCCCGTTCTCTCAACCCATGGGAGTTCATCCTCGTTGATAATCGTGAGACGCTGGTCACCCTTTCCCGCTCGAAGAAACATGGATCTGGCTTCATCGGAAAAGTGGCACTCGGGGTTGTCATCCTGGGAGATACGGAAAGGGCGGATACCTGCGTAGAGGACTGCTCGATCGCCGCAATCACCCTCCAGTACACTGCGGAATCTATAGGCCTTAAGAGCTGCTGGTGCCAGATACGGATGAGGCAGCACTATGGGGAGATCTCTGCGGAAGAGTTCGTGAGAGAGGTGATTGGTGTCCCGGAACACTACATGGTGGAGTGCATTATAGGGCTCGGGTACCCAATAGATACCAAGCCGCACCATGCATATAATGACCTCGATTGGGAGAAAATACATTTCGGCAGGTACCGGTGAATCACATCTATTTCATCTCGGATACTGAAAAGTGAAACTACATAAGGTAAGTTCATCTAAGGTGTGGGTGGTTCACCCCTCGAGCAAGTCGTGAATCACCCTGCTCAGTTCTTCCAGCCTGTACGGTTTTGAGAGAACCCCGCAAAAACCGTAGTCTTCGTAATGAGCCATCACGGGGTCCTGGGAATAACCGCTCGAGACGATGGCCTTTACCTCAGGATCTATCTCCTTGTGTTTTACGATCGCCTCCTTGCCGCCCATGCCGCCGGGAACTGTTAAGTCCATGATGACCGCGTCGTAGGAAATACCCGAATCTTTTGCCTCTTTATACTTCTCAATTGCCTCTGCGCCGTCTACTGCCATGTCCACTTCGTAACCCAGGCCCTCAAGCATGGAAGAGACGCTCTCCCTCACGATCTCCTCGTCGTCCATCAACAGTATCCTGCCTGACCCCTTAAGAATCTCATCGGAGATTCCATGCTTCTCCGGGACCTTGTCCGATGCGGGGATGCATATCTGAAAAGTAGTCCCTTCCCCCGGGGTAGATTCCACCATGATCATGCCCCCGTGGCTGTCCACGATAGAGTATGCGCTGGCAAGGCCCAGGCCGATTCCCTTCTCTTTGGTGGTGAAGTAGGGGTCGAATATTTTATCCAGATGTTCCTCCGGTATTCCCGCCCCCGTATCGGTAATTGACATTCTCACAAAATTACCTTTGTAATTAAAAGCATTCAGGTTTTGGAAGCTCTCTTCTCCATATGGGACATTTTGGCAGGTAACTGTGATAATTCCGTATTCGAGTATCGCCTGTTTTGCATTGATCAAGATGTTGTTGATCACCTGATTGAACTGCCCCACATCCACATCTACAGACCACAGGTCATCGGGGATATTAAATTCATACTTCACATTGGAACCGCTCAGCACAAACTTTGCAGATTCTCTTATAATCTCTCCCAGCGATGCTGTCTGCTTAACAGGCGACCCTCCTTTCGAGAAGGTGAGTAGCTGGGAGGTCAGGTCTTTCGCACGGAAAATGGCTTTTTCTGTCTCCTCTAACATCTCGAATGATTTGTGATTCAAATTTTTTTGCAATTTTACCACACCCACATTCCCCATAATACCGGTCAGTAAATTGTTGAAATCGTGAGCGATTCCACCAGCCAGGGTGCCCACCGAATCGAGCTTCTCCGACTTTGTAATCTCATTCTCCATCCTGCGCTTTTCAGTAATATCGAAAGCATAGTGAAGATACATATCCTGGCTTACCGGAATCCAGTGGGCATCCCAGAGGATCCCCCCATATTCTACCTCAAGGTGTTGAGCCTCCTGTGAATCTAACGCCTTCATTCCATGGCAGAAGTAACATGGCTCTTCTCTCTGGCCCCATGTTCCGTAGCAGGTTTTTCCTGGAATCGCTCCCACCTCCATACCAGATTTATTCACCAGTACCACTTCCCTGTTCCGGTTCAGAAGGAGGGCTACGCAGGGAACGGCATCGATAAACGCCTGGCTAATTGTTTCTCGTTCCTTTTGGTCCGTAATATCTTTAACTACGGTAGTCACTCCAAGTACGGTCCCCTCTTCCGATTTCAAGGGATAGTAGCTGGTTATCCACTTCTTTTCGCTACCTGGTTCTGCAGGTGTCGTGCCGTGCACTTCGAAATCGAGGGCGGGGTTTCCTGTCTCGATTACCTTCCTGTAAATTGACTCCACCTGTTCTGCAACCTCCGGGATCACTTCCTTCAATGTGAGTCCGATATGTTCAGATATGGGTTTCCCGTTAATAACTGCCAGCATTTCGTTAATCTTCACAAAGCGCAGATCCGTATCTAAAAAGCAGAGGCCCACCGGAGATACTGTGTAGATTTGGTCCAGTTTATAGAGCTGTTCTATGACATTTTTCTCACTCTCCTTAATGGTCTTCTCGTTCTCATGCAGGGCGTTTATGTTGTCGGTTAACGGGCGGTACATCAATAAATAGAGTGCAGGAGCGACAATAAAAATCATCATTGTTGCATCTAAAAACATTTCCTGAACATAGGAAAGAGCGGGGGAGAAGGGAAGAAAATGTAAAAAGATCATTACCATCGATTCCGATGCAAATACAACTGCTGCCAAAACCGCGAAGAGTTTTTTGGGGGATGCCGTTAATTTATTTTTTTGTGGAGACATTTTATTTATCAGCATTAGATCCTCAAAGAGGAATTCAATCATCATGGGACCTGTAGATTTCGTCGAATTTCATAGAAACATCGATGAATGCCTCGAGAACTCCCGGATCGAAATGGTCCGGACTGCTTCTGCCGTCGCCCTCTGCGATGATCTTGAAGGCTTTCTCATGGTCGAAAGGAGGTTTGTAGGGCCGTTTGCTCCGAAGGGCGTCGTACTGGTCGGCGAGCATGACGATTCTCCCTTCCATGGGTATCTCCTCCCCCAGTAATCCCGAAGGGTAGCCTCCCCCGTCCCACCTTTCGTGATGGTTCAGGGCGATGGAGGCCGCCATCTCCATTCCCGGAAAAGTTGAGTCCGATATCATCTTCGCCCCTATAGTGGTGTGGGATTTTATGATTTCGAACTCTTCATCGGTCAGTTTCCCCGGTTTCAGGAGTATCTCGTCGGGAATGGCAACCTTTCCGATGTCGTGGAGGGAACTTGCGAACTTGATCATTTCCGTGAACTCAGCCGGCATGGCAAGGGTTTCAGATAACGACTTCGCATAGAGTCCGATCCTGTTGACGTGTTTTCCCGTATCTGTGTCCCTGTACTCGGAGACCACTACGAGGCGGTGTATAATCTCTTTTGTAGCGTTTTTTAGTTTATTCATCGTGTCCTGGAGTTTTTGAGTCCGCTCGGCGACCGTCTCCTCGAGTTTCTTCTTGTAGTCCCTCTCCATATCGACGAGCTTCCTGAACTTGACCGCCTTGTCGATGGAATGGGTGATATACTCCGGTTTCATCGGCTTGTTCAGGAAATCGAAAACTCCCCTTTGAATCGCTTCTATGGCCATATCCAGTTCAGCGAATCCAGTCATGAGCACGACGGGTACGTCTTTGTCGTAGGCCCGGGCCATGTTGATGAGGTCCAGACCTGATAAAGTGGGCATTTTCATGTCAGTAAGCAGGGCGTCGAATCGGCTCGCTTGAAATTTCTCAACAGCCTCGTAAGGATCGCTGCACGAGGTGACGGCGTAGCCGTAATCGGCGAGAACGAATGATACATACTGAAGTACCTGGGTGTCATCGTCAACGACGAGGACTGAGCCTTTCGAATGTTCGCTCATCTATCGAGCACCTCCCGCACCGTTCTCAACATCTCAACAGGGGAGAGAGGCTTGGGAAGGAGCCTTATCCCATCTGTTAAGAGCCCCTGTTTCTTTATCGTATCTGCAGTGTAGGCGCTCATGAATATGACTTTTGCTTCAGGCTTCATCTCTTTTATTTTCAGGTAGGCTTCCCATCCGTTCATCTCCGGCATAACGACGTCGAAGAGGAGGATGTCTATACTCCCCCGCTTTTCATCGTACTTCTGAAGAGCTTCCCTCCCATTTCCGGCCTCGATTACCTCATAGCCGAATCTTGTGAGCACGTCGACGAAGACATCACGGATAGTCGAATCGTCCTCAGCGATAAGGATAGATTCTTCACCCGAAAGGTCATCATGTTTTCTGGGGAAAGCTTTTATGTCGCGATTTTCACTTGAGAGGGGGAGGTAGATCGTAAAGACGGTTGCTCCACCCGGTTCCGAGGAAACAGATATGTGTCCCCCGTGTTGCATGATAATTCCGTATACGATGGAGAGGCCGAGCCCGGTACCTTTTCCCACGCCTTTGGTGGTGAAAAACGGATCGAATATCCTCTCTATGTTCTCCTCGTCAATTCCCACCCCTGTGTCGGAAACTTTCAGGATGGCATATTTCCCCGGATTTCCGATCCCGAGATCGATTGCAGACTTCTCGTCTACCTGGATCGATGCCGTTTCGATCGAGAGGGTTCCCCCTTCGGGCATTGCATCCCTGGCATTTACCGATAAATTCATCAGGACCTGCTCCAGCAGGCCTACATTCGCGGAGACGATAAGATCTTCTGGAGCGAGGGAGAGGTTAAGAGGAACATCTTCCCCGATTATTCTTTCTATCAGCGTTTTCACATTGGATACGGCCTCGTTCAGGCCTGTTGGGGCGAAGTCGTGCATCTGTTTCCTGCTGAAGGTAAGCAGGCTCTTCGTCAGGTTGGCTCCCCGCTCAGCTGCCGCCAGGATCTGGTCCACCTGGCCCTTTTCGGGAAAATCGGGAGGGAGCTTTATCTTGAGTACGCTTCCAAATCCGATGATGGCCGTCAGTATGTTGTTGAAATCGTGGGCGATTCCTCCCGCGAGCTTCCCTATGGCCTCCATCTTCTGGGAGTGGAGGAGCTGCTTCTCGAGCTCCATTTCCCTGCTCCGGTCAAGGAGGGTCCCCATGATCGCCGGCTCTCCCTTGTATTCGGTAATCTGCCCCAGGACCTTTACGGGGATGGAGTTCCCCTCTTTATTCTGTACCACAAGATCGTAGGATATCGCTTCTACTTCCCCCTCCATTCTCTTCCTTATGTTTTCCTGAAGAAGATCTACGTAATCGGGGTGAGTGAAATCTTCGGGGCCCATCTTTCCAATGATTTCATCGGGGGTGTACCCGAGGAGCCTGCAGAGGGTGTCATTGACAAATCTGAAAATTCCGTCCTGGATTATGTAGACTCCAAGGAGCGATTTTTCGGTTATAATGCGGTATTTATTCTCCGACTCCAAAATGGCGGCCTCCGCGGCCTTTCTCCTTGTAATGTCGCGAATTATGGCAGTGAAATAGGTCCTTCCCTTGGACTCCCAACTTGCGAGGGAGAGCTCCACGGGGAACTCTTTTCCATCTTTTCTTATGGCCGATATCTCTATGGATTTCCCGAGTATCCTTGGCTCTCCTCCTCCCAGGATTCGTTTGAAGCCCTGTGAATGGGTATCCCGGAGGCGCTCAGGGATAATGAGGGATATCTGGTTTCCCAATACTTCCCCGGAAGTGTATCCGAAGAGCCTTTCTGCCGCAGAGTTCCAGAAGATTATCTCTCCACTATTGTTTACGGATATGATGGAGTCGGTGGCAGTCTCAGCGACTGAGCGGAAATGGGCCTCCCTCTCTAAGATTGCCTCCTCTACCCTTTTGCGCTCGGAGATATCCCGGGCGATCCCCATAATCCCCACAATTTTCCCCCCAGATATATGTGGGACGGATTTGATCTCTGCGGTGATGTAGGCACCGCTTTTCGTGAGGATCCGGTACTCGTGTGTGGTAGTCTCTTTTCCCTCCATCACCCTCCTCGTGTTTATCTTTGCGGTGGCGAGATCTTCCGGATGAAGCAGGGATGCCAGGGATTTCCCCACCCATTCAGAAGAGGAAAAGCCGGACACCAAAGCGAATGCGGGGTTAAGTGTGGTGAATTTTCCCTCGGAGGAGAGCGTGAAGATTACGTCGCTTGTATTCTCGAACACTTCCTTGTAGAAGCTATCCATGTGATCTAGATTCTTTTTTTCCAGTGGCATAACTGCTTTTCCTGACCATACCCGTCGAATGTATTTGCCATCCCGGGGATTTATGTAATCTCTATCGGATGTTTCCCCCTTTTACTTAACAATTCTCATGGGTTTCCAGTATAATTGCCCGAAACATTGACATGAGCCCGGGAAGATACTCTAATGAAATAGATCGGTAGGGATCCACTGTCTGTGTCCCGCTATGCTCTACAGGATTTGAGGAGGGTTGATAACCACATGATATATAAGAATAAACCTCTCTTCGTAGAGGTTGCGGTCCCCCTGCCGGTACAGAAAACGTTTACCTATTCTGTTCCAGATGAGCTCAAGGAGCTCGTTCTCCCCGGTTCCCGCGTATACATCCCATTTGGAGGAAGGTACATAACGGGAATAGCCCTTTCCATTTCCACCGAAAGCGGACTTGAGAACCCTTCTGAAATTGAGGATCTGATCGATGGAGAGCCAGTGTTACCGGAAAAAGAGCTGGAGTTTCTCCACAGGACCTCTGAATATTATGGTGTTACCCTGGGTGAAACCCTTCGCACCATGGTACCTCCCGGATTTTTCCGGGAGGAGAAAACCCGGATCCGCCTGTCACACAAAGGATCAAGCCTTCTCGCTGAAGGATCGGAAGTTGGCCCGCTCCTCGAACTCTTCGATCGAGTAAATGGGGTGTCGGGAAAATTCGCTCAAGAGGAGTTGAAAAGAAGGAAAAACAGGATGCCCAGGGCCGTAATTGCCCGGTTCTTGAGAGAAGGCCTCCTTGAAAGGGTAAAACAGGTCAAGAAAGAAACAGGCTCCCGCAAAGTGGTATTCGTGGAGCCAGGTGACACAGTCGGGTACAAGGGGAAAAGGACAGAAGCGTCGGAAAAAATACTCGAACTTGTGAAAAACCTTGGCAGGGTCGAGAAGGGTGAACTCCTTCGGAGGGCATCCGTATCGGCGAGCGTCCTCAAACGTCTTATATCTCTGGGTGCTCTTGTTTTGAGAACGGAGGGAGTTGTCATGGAAAGCGAAGAGAGCGCCCTGACTCCCCACCCTGAAACATTTACCCTGACCCCCTCCCAGGAGGAAGCCCTCGAGGCTATCACAGAAGATATTCTTAAGGTAGGAAAGGGAGTGTTCCTCCTCCACGGAGTCACAGGGTCGGGGAAAACAGAGGTCTACCTGAAAGCCATAGAGGAGGCACTTACAATAGGGAAATCTGCTCTCTACCTCATTCCAGAAATCGCACTTACCCCTCAGCTCTTAGGGAGGGTCAAAGCCAGATTCGGAGAGAATGTAGCGGTCTTCCATTCGAGGGTTTCCACCTCTGTGAGGCATGCCATCTGGGGTAGGGTCAGGCGTGGGGAGACGAATCTGGTTATAGGCGCAAGAAGCGCGGTTTTTTCTCCCATGGCGGAACTCGGGGTCATCATCGTTGACGAAGAGCACGACGGGGCATACAAGCAGGAGGAAGGGTTGAAATACAACGGGAGAGACCTATCCCTCCTGAAGGGAGAGATTAACGGGGCAACAGTGGTACTTGGGTCTGCCACTCCCTCTGCGGAAACTTATTTCAAAGCGAAAACGGGAAGTTACAAATACCTGGAGCTCCCGGAGCGGGTGGCAGAGAGCCATCTCCCTAAGGTGGAGGTCATCGACCTTTCAATGAGCAGGGGGAGGAGGGGGTTCAAACGGTATATATCCGAGGGGCTCGAGGGAGAAATCGAGGAGACTCTGAAGAGAAATGAAACAGCCATGATATTTATCAACAGGAGAGGGTTTTCCCCCTCCGTGATGTGCCTCGACTGCGGCTTTGTGGAAAAGTGTAATAACTGCAGTGTCTCCCTCACTCTACACAGGGAGGAGGGGGGGCTTTTCTGTCATTACTGTGGGGAAAAGAGGGAGACCCCAACTTTCTGCTTCCGGTGTAAGGGGCCTAAAATGGCGAGTGTTGGGATCGGGACGGAAAAACTCCTCTCCTTCCTGGAGAAAAAATGGAAAGAGAGCAGGGTCGCGAGAATGGATTCCGATTCCATGCGAAAGAAGGGGGCATATGGAACGCTCCTAAAAGCAATAGGGGCAGGGGAGGTTGATATCCTGGTGGGGACCCAGATGATAGCCAAGGGCCACGATTTTCCACAGGTTACCATGGTGGGGGTGGTCCTCGCGGACCTTTCCCTTTCTTTCCCTGATTTTAGGGCGTCGGAGAGGACGTTCCAGCTTCTCACCCAGGTTGCAGGACGGGCGGGACGGAGAGATATAGAGGGCAGGGTGGTCATCCAGACCTTTCAACCTGACCACTACGCGGTGAAAAAGGCAGCCACCCATGATTACAAGAGTTTTATGGATATCGAACTTTCTCACCGGTCGGAATTGGGCTATCCTCCTTTTTCGAGGCTCCTGTTGATCAGGGTTTCCGGTTCAGAAAAGGAATCTGTGCGGAAGCGGTCCCGTGAAGTTGTGGAACTCCTATATGAACGGTTCGAAAATAGGACTGACATTTTGATTCTGGGGCCTTCTCCCGCGCCGATCTGGAAGATGAAAAAGCGCGTTACCTACCAGATTCTCGTGAAATCACATCCGGGGGGGGATTTTTCCCCCTTGATGAAGGCGGTGAACGAGGAATTTGGGAG
>CAYSOQ010000035.1:0-9229 GCA_964432685.1 uncultured bacterium | reverse complement strand
CACCGTCCATAAAATCATCTTCCTCCAGTTCCGTGGGGCTTTGGTTATGCATCTTTTTTCCATGTATCTTTTCATGCATCCTGGAACTGCAACAATCATTCGTCATGTTTGTGCTTCCTGTTACCGTCGCTGCATCCTTCTTCCCCTCTTCCGCCATAGATACCCCGGAAAAAGAGATCACTGCCAATCCCATGACAACTGCAACCATTAACGCCATTACTTTTTTCATCACTGTTTCCTCCTTGGAATGTTTTTCTATTTATTGGTACATTAACTGTGCCAAATTTTCATAAAAGGGAGGTTTGTTGTAACTATCTTGAATTAAAAAATAATTTTTAAAAAAATATATTAACTACATATTTTGTTTTCTCTTTTGTGTAAAAATAATTCCCCGGTACCCAAATAAATGGGTCAATTTTACACACTTCTAAGGATCCGCTAACACATTGGAAGGGGGAACCCCCAGGGTACCCGCGACAGGGAAGAATTACATATTTTTTTTCTGATGCTGAGCCTTAAGGATAAGGTAGTGGACGATTGGGCACGCCAGCAGGAGGGATAGAACGATGAGATCCCCTAAATATCCAAGAACATATAGAAGGAGTGCGGAACAGGTGACTATTATGCATAAATAGCCGATTCCGGTACCCACGGTCAGGGAACTGACCCAGCCTCTTTCCAATTCCTTTCCTTCAGGTGACCCTGTTTTTTTTAAAGCAGACATGATTAGCCCTTGCATGTAAGAATAGAAATTACTTATGCAATTTTGATGCCTTTTTTGTGCAGGAAAATCAGGATAGATGGAATTGAGGGTCAGACCTCGATTTCATATTCTTTGATTTTATTGTGAAGAGTTTTTCTCGTGATACCCAGTATCTCCGCCGATCTAGTCCTGTTCCCCCCTGTCTGCTTGAGAGTGCCTACTATGAGGATCCGTTCCGCCTCGCGAAGTGACATGCCCGGAGAAATCCCCTCACTCTCTCTTGAGGCAGGATCCAGATCCCTGATTTTTTCGGGAAGATCGGAAGGAGTGATCATCTTTCCACGACACATGATCACTCCCCGCTCCACCACGTTTTCCAGTTCCCTCACATTTCCCGGCCACCTGTATTTCATGAGGAGTGAGAGGGCCTCCTCCTGGAATCCATCAATTTTCTTCTGATTCTTCTCTTTATATTTGGAAAGAAAATGGACGGCCAATTCTTGTATGTCCTCCCTCCTTTCCCTGAGGGGAGGAACATTTACCGGCACCACGTTGAGGCGATAAAAGAGATCTTCTCTGAAGCCTCCCCGCTCAACTTCTTCCTCGAGGTCGCTGTTTGTGGCGGAAATCACCCGTACATCCACGCTAACCGTCCGGTTGCTCCCCAGGGGTTCAAACTCTTTCTCCTGGAGCACCCTTAGAATTTTCGCCTGAGTCGCGTTGTTCATCTCACCAATCTCATCCAGGAAGATGCTCCCTCCATCAGCCGCCTTGAACCGTCCATCCTTCCTGGAAACCGCACCTGTGAACGCACCTTTCTCATGTCCGAAAAGTTCGCTTTCAAGAAGATTTTCTGGAAGTGCGGCGCAATTTACTTTCATGAAAGGGCGTTCCTTTCTCCTGCTGTTCTGGTGGATCGAATTCGCCACAAGTTCCTTCCCCGTCCCGCTCTCTCCCAGGATCAACACGGTAGCATCTGTGGGGGCAACCATTTTAAGTAGATCGTACATCTCTCTGATCGCCCCGCTTGATCCGATGATAGTGGAAAAATCGAAGAGTTCGTTCAGACGTTCTTTAAAGACGAGATTTTCCTCGGCAATATGGTGGAACTTCACAATTTTTTCAACCTTAATGAGAAGCTCATCGATATTCACAGGCTTCATGACGTAATCTTCCGCCCCCGATTTAAGCGATTCAATCGCTGTACTCACCGACCCGTAGGCAGTCATGATGATTATGGGAACGGCGGAATTTTTCTTCTTTATCTCCCTCATGGCGGTGATCCCATCCATTCTCGGCATTCGGATATCCATCAAAACACACTGGTAGTTCCCTTCATCCATCATCTTCACCGCTTCCAATCCATCACTCGCCTCGAAGACCGTAAATCCTTCCGCCTCGATATTTGCCCTGAGCATCACCCTGTGGCTCAATTCATCATCAACGAGAAGAATCTTTTTGGTTTCCCTTCCCTTTTTCATTCTGTTACACCTTTTTCGGACGCAGGGATTGCGATCACGAATGTTGTACCCTTATTTTCTACACTTGATATGGATATGTCCCACTTGTGCATGTCCACCACTCTTTGAACCATCGAGAGCCCCAGCCCCGTGCCTCTTTCCTTGCTTGTAACGAAGGGATCGAAAATCCTTTTACGGATAGATTCATCGACTCCTCCACCTGTATCTTCCACACTCACACTGATTTCCTCTTCTTCTTTATGATCCATTGAAACCTTGACCCTCCCTCCCCGGGGAGTCGCCTCGATTCCATTGATTACGAGATTCAGGATAGCCTGGTGGACCATGTCCCCATCATAGGATATTCCAGGAAGATTTATCACTTTTTCCAGATCCAGTGAAACACCTTTCTCAAAGGCTTTCTCCTTCGCAATGGAAACCACCTTCTCCAAAGTTTCAGCCAGGGAGTGCTCACGAAAAACTGGAGTCCTTGGGCTTGACAGTGTAAGGAGGTCGGTTATCGTCCTGTTTACCCTGTCGATTTCCGTGATCATGAGGTCGAGGTATTCCCTCTCTTTGGAGGGACGTCGGAAATGTTTCTTGAAGAAATGAGCAAAGCCCCGGATGGAACTCAGCGGATTTCGTATCTCATGGGCAAGCCCCGAGGCAAGGGTTCCTGCCGTGGCAAGTTTCTCAGAACGGATTACTTTCTCCTGTAGAGACCGGATCTCTCTCATGTCTCTCAAAATCAGGACTGTCCCAATGTTGTTGCCAGAACCATCACGAACAATGCTCCCACTCACTGAGATGGGAACCTGGCCTCCATCACCCTTTCTGGTGAGAATACCCTCTACATTGGAAGCATGGCCCTTTTCCTCGATGCAGGTGTACACTTCACACTTATCGGGAGGTACCATGGAGGTGATTACACCTCTCCCTTTTTCTCCTGCAAATCCTGTTAATAATTTTGCCGCCCTGTTCATCGTAACAACACTGCCTTCCGGATCGAGGGATATGAGCGCATCGGGCATACTCTCCACCACGTTCTCCGTAAATGACCGTACCCTCTCAAGGGTCCGCTCTACGAGGTAGTAATTCTGGATGACGAATACAAAATAAATCGATGCGGTTCCAAGTATTAAAAGGATTACACCCATGAAAACTGTATGGGCAACATCCTTTCCCCTTGCTTCGGTGATCCGCTTCATATCCAGGCCCACAACCTCCACATAACCGGCAGATTCTCTGCCCAGTTCCATAAGGGACATATCCCTGGTAATTTTCTCTGCGCTACCTTTCCTCCTCACCTCGTCGGCCAGCGCCTCATGTTTAGGAACAGGCTTCTCCCGCTCGACTTCACTTTTATACAGGTATCTCCCCTTCGGTGTAATTACGTAAAAGTAAAGAATATCCGGGTCATCCAGGTGGGTGGATAACACATCTATCACGTCTTCACCGAATGATGCCTCTTCCTCTTTCTCGTGATCGATCACTGCAGATATAGTCCTCAGGAGGATATCACCCTTCTCGTTCAATGCCTGTTCCATAATTTTTCTCTGGCGGTCGAGGTTCTTCTGAGTGGAGATGATAAGGATGATTAGAAGAGTGAGCACAACGGTGATGATTGTGAAGGCAGGAAGATACAGCCGCGTGAAGTACTTTTTCCACATAACTCGATTATTCCTCAACCACCGGCTATTTAAAAGTGTTTCATTTCATGTGGGGGGAAGATAAAACCTTTTTTGAAAAAATTACTTCATAGGCGGTAAAATGGAATTCATGCGCCATCCCATGAAATTTGCTTTGCTGGTTTCAGCCATACTGGCGATCGTTTTCCTTCACCCTGTTTTCGCCAAAGAGATGTCGAAGGTTGGGAAAATGAAGATGGAGAAGGTGGAGATAGTGACGAAGCTTGGAGGCCAGGTTCCACTCGACATTCCATTCTTAGACGAATCGGGAAAAGAAGTTCCTATCGGGTCCTTCCTGAAGAGGCCTACCCTCTTGACTCTCATCTACTTAACGTGCCAGCACACCTGCCCCATGCTTCTAAATGGAGTCGCATCCCTTCTCGGGGAGAGCAATCTCCTCCCGGGAAAAGACTACGAAGTGATAACGGTAAGTTTTGACGAAACAGACACCCCGGACCTGGCGGCGAAGAAGAAGGGGAATTACCTTAAGGCAGTAGGAAAACCCTTTCCTCCTGATGCGTGGCATTTCCTCACGGGAAGTGCCAAAAGCATCGCCGACCTGACAGAGTCAGTGGGGTTCCACTTCAAACGGGACAGGGATGGGTTCACTCACCCCGTAAGCCTCATCGTCCTCTCCCGGGAAGGAAAGGTGGTTCGGTATCTCGATGGAGTGAGGTTTTTACCCTTCGATCTCGAGATGGCCGTAACCGAGGCAACTGAGGGGAGGACCGGTTCTGTGGTGAGGAGGGCAATGCTTTACTGCTTCAGTTACGACCCGGCAGGAAAGAGATATGTCCTCGATATATTGAAAGTAGTGGGGGTCGTAACGGTCATAGTGGCGATTGCAATGATCACCTTCCTCACAATTACGAGTCGTAAATACAGAAATAAAAGGAGTGGATGAGTTTGGCGGAAGGAAATCAGGTAAATGAAACACAGGGGGAAAGCTACCTTCAAGTGAAGGGGAAATACAGGGGAATCTATTCCTGGATTTTTTCTACCGATCACAAGCGGATCGGAATCCTCTACATGATTTCAATTTTTACTTTTTTCCTCGTGGGGATGATCCTTGGCCTCGCGATGAGGCTTGAACTCATCTCCCCGGGAAAGACGATTATGGGTCCTCAGGCCTATAATGCTACATTTACCCTTCACGGCGTGATCATGATCTTCCTCTTCATCATCCCGGGAATACCCGCAGCTCTGGGAAATTTCTTCCTCCCCCTTCAAATAGGGGCAAAAGACGTGGCGTTCCCCCGGTTAAACCTTCTTTCCTGGTATCTCTACATAACAGGGGCGGTACTTGCACTCATCTCCCTTTTCGCAGGAGGAGGCCCCCCCGATACCGGGTGGACCTTCTATGCCCCTTACAGCCTCGAGACTGGAACTAACGTTTCCCTTGCCGTGCTTGCAGCATTCGTCCTCGGTTTTTCCTCCATCCTTACAGGCCTCAACTTCATCACCACCATGCACAGGCTGCGGGCCCCGGGTATGGGCTGGTTCCGCATGCCCCTCTTTCCATGGTCCCTTTACGCCACCGGGTGGGTGCAGGTTCTCGCAACACCTGTAGTGGGGATAACCCTGATTCTCATCATGCTCGAGAGGGCATTCGGTATAGGCGTCTTCGACCCTTCCAGGGGGGGAGACCCAATACTTTACCAGCACCTGTTCTGGATCTACTCACATCCCGCCGTCTACATAATGATTCTTCCTGCCATGGGTATCGTCTCGGAAATCATCCCCACCTTTGCCAGGAGGACAATTTTCGGATACAAGGCCATCGCCTTTTCGAGCATAGCGATAGCTGCAGTGGGGTCTCTCGTGTGGGGGCACCACATGTTCACGAGTGGTATGGGTGACCAGGCGAGGGTCATATTTTCCTTCCTCACATTCCTGGTGGCAGTTCCCTCCGGGATAAAGATCTTCAACTGGGTGGCAACTCTCTACAAGGGTTCCACCCAGGCGGATACCCCCCTCCTCTACGTCCTCGCCTTCATTTTCCTCTTCTCCATAGGGGGGCTCACAGGGCTCATTCAAGGATCCCTGGCCACGGACATCCACATCCACGATACCGCCTTCGTTGTGGGTCATTTCCATTACGTCATGTTCGGAGGGACCGGCTTTGCCTTTTTCGGTGGGCTCCACTACTGGTTCCCCAAGATGTTCGGGAAAATGTACAACGAGAGAAGGGCGAAGATCGCGTGGCTCATTCTCTTCGTAGGCTTTAACCTCCTCTATTTTCCCATGCTTATCCTCGGATACATGGGGATGCCCAGGAGATATTACGATTACCTACCACGGTATCAGCCTCTTCACTTTCTCTCCACCATCGGTTCCTGGATCCTCGCCACAGGGATACTTCTCATGTTCTTTAATCTCTTATCGTCCCTTAAAAATGGAGAGGAAGCGGGGGACAACCCTTTCGGGGGAGCAACGCTGGAATGGACTACACCATCTCCCCCACCACTCGAGAATTTCGATGAGGTTCCAACAGTTACAGGAAGTCCATACAGGTTCAAGCGAGGTGGTAAAGAGTGATGGATTCTTCCCATGCTGCGGTGAAACATGTAGACGAGACAGGTTCCAAGATCGGTATGTGGCTCTTCCTGTTCACTGAACTGATCCTTTTCGGAGGGATGTTCCTTCTTTACTCAGTGTACCGCTTCAAGCACCCATCGGAATTCCACGAAGCAGCAAAGGAACTTGACGTCTTTCTAGGGACTGCAAATACAATCATACTCCTCACAAGCAGTTTTACCATGGCACTCTCCATATGGGCCATCAGAGAGGGGAAAAAGAATCTTTCCATTATTCTCCAGCTTACAACCATCGCGTTTGGCCTGCTCTTCCTGGTTAACAAGTACTTCGAGTGGGGCGCGAAGATTCATCACGGAATATTCCCGAACTCGGACAAACTCCTTCACATGGCGAAGGGGGACATCCTTTTCTTCGGGCTCTATTACACTATGACAGGCCTACACGGCCTCCATGTCTTGATCGGCATGATCATTATCGCCTTCATGGTAAATTTCACCTACCGGGACGTAATCGGTCCCGAGGATTATATAAAGCTCGAGAACACGGGGCTCTACTGGCATCTTGTTGATGTGATCTGGATATACCTCTTCCCCCTGTTCTACCTGATTACTTGAAAGGAGACCTCATGGAGGAAAAAGAAAAAGGCATCAAGGAAGCGAGCCCAGGGACTTACTGTTACATCTGGCTCTCTCTCCTCCTTCTCACCGTTATAACTGTGAGTGTCGCGTGCCTCCATCTCGGAAACCTGAGTATACTTGCAGCTGTAGGAATCGCATCAATCAAAGCGAGCCTGGTTCTCAATATCTTCATGAATCTGAGGTACGAGAAGAGAATTTTCAAGGTCATGGTCTTCGTCGCCATTGCAACCCTGACCGTGTTCATCGGCCTGACCTTTATTGACGTCCTGTACAGGTGAGGAAGTAAAATGATTACAGGTTTTCCAAGTCTCCAGGCAGTTGTGGACAGAGTTTTTCTCATAATCGTTTCCATTTCAGTCTTCCTCCTCGTACTCATCACTTTCCTGATGATCTACTTCGTCATCCGCTACAGCAGGAAGAGGAACCCTGTAGCCACCGACATCGAGGGGAACCTCTTCCTCGAAATCGCCTGGACGATCATACCGACGATCATCGTCCTCGCCATGTTCTGGTACGGCTACGAAGGCTTCAAATACATGCGTAATCCCCCGAAAGATTCGATGACCATCCAGGTGTCCGCAAGGAAATGGTCCTGGCTCTTCACATATCAGAACGGGATGACGGGAGATGAGCTTAGAGTCCCCCTCGGGAAACCGGTGAAATTGCTCATAAACTCGGAAGATGTGCTCCACAGCCTCTACATCCCTGCCTACCGTATAAAGGAGGATGCAGTCCCAGGTTTGGAGACCTACCTCTGGTTCTACCCCGACGAAAAGGGAAATTATGACCTCTTTTGCGCGGAATATTGCGGGATGGGCCATTCCGCCATGATCACTAAGGTGGTCGTCATGGAAAAGGGTGAGTTCGCGAAATGGTACGAGGGAGGGGACAGAGCGGCAACAACTACAAATAATGAAGGGAAAGAGGGCATGGGGCATGAGGTGGAAGAAGGCCGTTTACTTGCGAAGAAGTCAGGCTGCCTCGGGTGTCACAGCACCGACGGCTCGAAGCTCATCGGCCCTTCCTTCAAGGGGCTTTACATGAGGAAAGAGACTGTAATCACGAAAGGAATGGAAGGTGAAGTAGTCGCAGATGAAGAATACCTCATGAGATCGATCCTCGATCCGACAGCAGATATAGTAAAAGGATTTCCTCCCATCATGCCATCAAAAAATGGCATTTTAAGCGATGAGGATTTGAAGGAGATCATTAAATATTTGAAAGAACTGAGATAAAGGGAGATAAAAAACATTGAGAAGATTTCTCGCCCTCTTGAAAATTAAGATCGCTGCCCTTTCAACCATCTCTGCAGCCGCGGGATATATCCTTGCGAGAAAGGGAAAAAGCCTATCACCTGAAACCCTGTTCCTTCTACTTATTGGAACCCTGTTTCTCGCAGCCGGGGCGGCGGCTCTAAATCAGTACCAGGAAAGGGAGATCGATGCACGGATGGAGCGAACCAAAAGGAGGCCTATTCCTTCAGGGGAAATAACACCCGGAGCCGGGCTAGCGGCTGCCCTTGCCCTTATTGCTGCGGGGTCTGTCACTCTCCTTTCTATGGATGGTAAAGCGCCCTTTCTGCTGGGTGTCTTTGCTGTGGCCTGGTACAACGGGGTCTATACATACCTGAAAAGGGTTACACCCCTTGCGGTTATATTCGGCGCCCTCGTAGGGGCAATTCCACCTGCCATGGGATGGACTGCAGGTGGTGGCGCCATTACCAGCCCGAAGATTCTCCTTGTGTGCATCTTCTTTTTTCTCTGGCAGATCCCTCACTTCTGGCTGATCATGCTCAAGTATGGAGAAGAGTACCGGGAGGCGGGGCTTCCTTCCTTCTCCGATACGATGGAAAAAGAGCAGCTGAAACGGATCACTTTTGTATGGTTCGTGGCCGTGGCCGTGGCCTCTTTCACGATTCCCCTTTTCGGGGTAACCGCTACAGGGGGGACAAAACTCATTCTCGCGGGAGGAGCCATCCTCTATCTTCTTAAGGGAATTTCCCTCCTTAAAAGGGAGTTGGAACCTGCTCTTCCTTCACTTTTCAGGACGGTGAACGGGTATGCTCTCCTTCTGACGATCCTGATCGGAATCGATGCCCTCATATAAAACAGTTCAGAGTTGAGTGTTCAGAGTTCAGAGACTTTATCGAAACTCGAAACCCGAAACAAACAGTCGGTAAGTATCTTTTTTTTATAAGGAATC